>NZ_JABXWD010000570.1 GCF_019173545.1 Candidatus Magnetobacterium casense
CCATCTCCGTGCGCTTTCTTGGCGACAAGGCAATGTATGATACTGCACTGAGGCTGTATCTGCAATGGAAACCTGCAAGGGATGAGATTATATCTTTGGTAAAGGAAGGCAAACGGGATGAAGCAGAGACCATATTACATGCACGGCATACTGAGCATATGTCAGACATTAACAAGGCAACACACGCTATTGTAACTTTTGCCCAAAACAAGGCTGAGACATTTCTCCAGGATGCGGAGACTACCACTAAAGATGCGTTGGTTTTGATGTGGATATTTCTGCCATTTGCAGTGCTGGCTAGTGTGTGTGTTGTGTATTTGATCAAGAGGAGTATCACCGTCCCACTATCAGCACTGAATGCAGCGGCTCTTGAAATCGGCAAACAAAGACTGGACACCATAATCAATGTCGCCTCCGATGATGAGATAGGACAACTGGCTTCTGCCTTTAAGTCCATGACGAGGGAATTAAAGGAGTCTCGTCAGCGACTGACTGAGACAAACTCCATACTCCAATCAACCGTAGAGTCAACTGCCGACGGCATCCTTGTTGTAGACACGCAGGGGCGTGTGACATGCTATAACCATAAATTTGCCGAGATGTGGCGTCTTCCGCAATCCCTGCTGTCAAGCCGTAATGATGAACAACTCCTGAGCCATGTGCTTGCCCAGTTAAACGAACCGGAGGTCTTTCTTGCAGAGGTAAAGAAGCTGTATGCCACACCTGAGAGCAAGAGTTTTGACGTCCTGAGTTTCAAGGATGGCAGGGTGTTTGAGCGATATTCCCAACCTCAAAAGATCGAGGGCAATGTTGTCGGAAGGGTGTGGAGTTTTCGCGACATAACAAGACGCATGGAGATAGAGTCCAAACTGCTCAAGGAACTCTTGGTCAACAAGCGAATGTCTGAAGTGTCAGGTGAGTTAATAAAACCGTTGTCTATAGCAAACATTGCAGATATTATCAGCCGCTATGCCAAGGAATTAACGAACAGTCAATACGCCAATGCGAGCTACATCGACCAGTTTACGGGTCATCTTATTGCAACGGCTGTGAGTAAAGAGGTATGGGATCAGTGCCATGTGGGTAACCAGAGCCTGGTCTTTCGTAAGTTTACGGGACTATGGGGATGGGTGTTGAAGAACAAGAAACCCTTAATGACAAACACACCCACAGAAGACCCCCTGTATAAAGGGATTCCGGAGGGGCATGTACCGATCGAACGGTTTTTGTCGGTACCGGCGATCATTGACGATACCGTTGTTGGGCAGATAAGCGTGATTAACCCCGACAGAGACTACACGGAAGAAGACCTCCGTATCGCAGAACGTCTGGCGGCGCTCTTTGCCCTCGCCATACACAGAAGCCACACGGAGGAGGCTATCAGCAGGGAGTTGACCTTTCAATCATCCGCCGGCAAGATTGCAGAGGCCCTGTTGAATCCTAAGCTGGACAAATACGATATATCAAGGATAGTACACGAGGAAGCCTTGAGGCTCACAGAGAGCAGCCACGGTTATATCTCAATCATAGACGAGGCCACCGGTGATAACATCGCCGTCAACCTTACGGACATGATTGATACAGAGTGCAAGATAGCAAGAGAAAACCAGAGGATAAGTTTTCCTAAGTCTGCGGAGGGTTACAATGCACTATGGGGGCATTCTTTAAATACAAGAGAGGGATTTTATACAAACGCCCCTAAAGACCACCCCGCCTTTAAGGATTGTATCCCGCAAGGACATGTCACCATGCAGCGATTCT
>NZ_JABXWD010000571.1 GCF_019173545.1 Candidatus Magnetobacterium casense
ATACAAACAAATGTGGAAGGAGTATGGGCTCGAAATGGCAATCCATTTTGCCACACACATACACACACACACACGCGGAGAAAAAAATGTCGCCGAGGTAGACAAATCCGACGATGCCACCGACGAAACAGAGAGGTCGTCCGTACACAGCGACAGTGGGGGGGAAGAAGATGAAGGTGAGGATTACGAAGACGGTGAAAGTGAAACCGATGAGGGACCAACAGAAAGCGAGTGTGATGGCTCTAGTGACGAAGATGATGGGGAAGAGTCAGGAGAATAAGACCCGCTGTCTCCCTATCGAGACGGGGGTTCAGCATAACTCGGCAATCGGGCCTGCGGATTGCCGTTGTATTATCCCCCAAATCTCTCAGGGAACGGAGTCGTATGAGCGGATTGGGGATAAGATTAAGCCTAAGTCCCTTGTTCTCAAGGGAGTGATTACGATTTCGCCGGATCAGCCGTCCGATAATCGTGTATTGTTTGTTCGTCTTCTGTTGCTCGCCCAGAAGACAACCAAGTCCCCTGGTGTCATTAACACTGGGGGTGCGCTGACGAACCAGTTGCTTCGTCCGAATGTTGGAGCAGGGAATACGGAGGTTGCGTATACCGGACTTGCTCGAAACATTTATGACCCTATCAATCGTGACTTGTTCCGTGTTTACATGGATAAGACCATTAAGCTATGCCCTGTGAACCAGGCGACTTCAGTCGAGACTCGGGCACAGACTGCATATACTTACTCGTATAAGTTCAAGGAGTTGCCTGCGTCTCTCACTTTCAGTGAAGACCAGCCAACTTTCCCTAATAACTTTGCGCCGTTTTTCTGCCTTGGCTATGCCTATGGAGATAACGGCACCCCTGATACGGTTCAGACCCGTGTCATCAATACCTGCGCTTCGTATCTTTCGTATGAAGATGCTTAAAGAAGGTTTGAATACTCCTTGACGGGGCGTGCTTTGGGTCCCGTCAGAGGTCGTGCCTCTCGAGGACGGAACGGACCGGAGGCAACGGCTCCGTGCCTCGACAGACCCTCTGTCGAGACGCATCAAACGCCGTGCTTTGGGGTGAGGGACACCCCCCATGGCTACCAGTCAAAATCGTCTACAGTATTAAGACGATTTTGCTTGGAAAATCTTTTCTCCCATTAGACCAAACATGGCTAATGGGATTACGACCGCTTTTTGGAGCGTCACGCTTAACAACTATGATGAGCGTGATTTGGCGATCATGGAGCGAGGCTACCCGGATTATTGCCGGAAGGTCGTATGGACGCTCGAGGAGGGAGAGCGCGGAACGCCTCACATACAGGCGTTCGTTAAGTTGCAAAGGCAACAGCGAATGTCATTCGTGAGGAAGTTATTTCCGGGGGGACATTACCGCCCATTGACTAGTGATGAGTATATTCTCAACACGGAGTCATACGTGCAGAAGAATGATGCGACGACTCGGTCGGCTCATATTCAGCAGTTTAATGACCCGATACACACGTTGGAGACGGTGTGTAGGCGGGTAGGCCGTAAGGCTGTTGAAACTGCCGAGGACTATCGGCAGAAACAGAATAGTGACTCATTCGAGGTTATCCGAATGAGCGTTCAGAAGGATATGGTCGTAGAGGATTTCCGCTACGCCAAGGTGTTTGTATCGGCATCATACAAACAAATGTGGAAGGAGTATGGGCTCGAAATGGCAATCCATTTTGCCACACACATACACACACACACACGCGGAGAAAAAAATGTCGCCGAGGTAGACAAATCC
>NZ_JABXWD010000572.1 GCF_019173545.1 Candidatus Magnetobacterium casense
TGAATGCTTCAAGATGCCACCGATATAATACATGGCCATTTCACTCAGCCCCGCATAACCATTACCGGCAAAGAGTGGGTTGCCATCCTTCCACAGACTCTGGTGTGTGTGCATACCGGAGCCGTTGTCGCCAAAGAGGGGCTTGGGCATGAAGGTAACGGTCTTTTTGTGTTTAAGGGCAACATTTCTGATGACGTACTTAAATATCATGAGCTTATCGGCCATGTTTACCATCGGTGAGAAGCGCATGTCTATTTCGCCTTGTCCTGCCGTTGCCACCTCGTGATGCTGTGCCTCTACCTCTATGCCGCAGCGTTGCAGGGCCAGCACCATCTCCGTCCGGATGTCCTCCTGGGAATCGGTGGGGGAGACGGGGAAGTAGCCTTCCTTGTGGCGGGGCTTGTAGCCAAGATTTGGTTTTTCGTCCCTGCCGGAATTCCATATGCCCTCGTTTGAGTCTATATAATAGTATCCGCTATGTGCGTTTTGATCAAAGCGTATGTCGTCAAAGATGAAGAACTCCGCCTCGGGACCAAAAAAGGCCGTATCGGCCAACCCGGTGGACTTCAGATAGTTCTCCGCCTTCTGGGCAATGAAGCGTGGGTCTCTGGAGTAGGGTTCCTTGGTGATCGGGTCAAGGATGTTACAAATGAGATTGAGAGTTGGGTGTTGCCTAAACGGGTCCAGCATAGCGGTACCGGGGTCGGGCATCACCAGCATGTCTGAGGCATTGATTGCCTGCCATCCCCTTATGGATGAACCGTCAAATCCAAATCCCTCCTCAAAGGATGACGCATGCAATTGGGTTATGGGTACGGACAGGTTCTGCCATACCCCTGGAAAGTCAATGAAGATCAGATTCACCATTACCACATCATTGGCCTTGGCAAAGGCGATTACCTCGTTTGGTGTCATATTACCTCCTGATTTGCTTTTGATTTACTGTATCTGTTTAAATTAGAGAGCCTGCTCTCCTCTTTCACCGGTTCTTATCCTGACGGCCTCTTCGGCGTTGTAGACAAATATTTTGCCGTCGCCAATCTTTCCCGTCTTTGCCGTTTTTTGGATTGTATCTATCACCGTATCCAGAATGGCGTCAGAGACTACAACTTCAATTTTTAATTTTGGGATAAAGTCTATCACATACTCCGCCCCCCTGTATAGCTCCGTGTGTCCCTTCTGCCGTCCAAACCCCTTGACCTCAACGACGGTCATACCCTGTATACCGATAGCGTTTAAGGCATCCTTGACCTCGTCCAATTTGAACGGTTTTATTATTGCCTCGATTTTTTTCACAAAACCGCCTCCTTTAAATTTTTTAACCGGTTATAGCATAGCAGCAATGTAATTGAAAAAGCAAGACATGCGCCTGAGAGGATTCGAACCTCCGGCCTGAGGTTCCGGAGACCTCCGCTCTAATCCACTGAGCTACAGGCGCGACGTTGGCAAGTATATAAAGACGAAAAAGGGGTGAACAAGGGGACTTGAACCCCCAGCCCCTGGAGCCACAGTCCAGTGCTCTGACCATTGAGCTATGCTCACCACATAATCCTAAGTTGTTATTAACATAGCATATAGTTATCAGCGGTGTCAAGGGGGTGGGGCACCCCTGCCGTAAAAAGGGGGTGGGGCACCCCTGCCATAAAACGAACCTGTCCCCCACTGAGCCTGGGGAACTTAGCCGGGAGCGGTTCGCCTCTCGATGACCCATAAAAATAAAACCATATACTGATTCGGATTCGAGTTTTTTCGGGTATC
>NZ_JABXWD010000573.1 GCF_019173545.1 Candidatus Magnetobacterium casense
AAGGCTTGTTGATTACGTGCCTTACCCACCGACCATCAGGGTCAAAGCCGCAGGACACTCGAAGATAAGCGAGGATATCGTTGACCTCCGATGACTCGAACAGGGAGCCGGAAGCCATCTTGATGTACTTCATCTTCTTGGCGATGCACATGATCTCGGCCAGGTCCAAGCTTACTCGCAGTCGTGACAGCACTGCACAGGACTTCAGACCCTCTGTCAATCCGATCTGCTGACAGCGGCTGATCACATCCAGGGCTTCCGCTGACGGGTCGGGATATTCTTTGACCTGCACCGAGTTGGCCCAGTCTTTCTTGTTGAACGGCTGCATGTCTCCCGACAGGTGCCAGCGCTTCCCCCTGACAAGGTTGCTGGCTACCCGACAAATCGTCGGAGTAGATCTGTAGTTTATCGGCAAGGCCAGCTTCTGAACCCTGGGATCATTGGCGAAAGCAACAAAGTTGTCCGGCTCCGCTGAGCGGAAGGCATAGATGCTTTGCGCCGCGTCCCCTGCCACCAGCAGATTATGCGGCTTGTCATCTTCCTCGGGAGGAGCAGGTAACGCCTGAACCCCTGGTATCGATGAGTCCAACCCGGCAAGAAGCAAAGCCACATCCCATTGCACAGGGCTCGAATCCTGTGTCTCATCTACTATGATGAAATTCCAGCGATTTCTCCATCTGTCCCTGGCTTCCGGATTCGATATCAAGGTTAACCATGCCCAAAGTAGCATATCATCGTAATCGTACAGACCGAGCTCGCTCCTCTTCAGTTCCAATGCTGCATATATCTTGAACAGGATGGCCGGATGGATTCCGGTATCCACGGCCCAATGCTCGGCTTGTCGACGGATATTAGACGCATAGTACGGGTTTAGACCGAAGACATCTCCGTCGATGTAGCAGATACCTTTGGCCTTGCAAAAGGCGATGAACCGCTTCACGGCCTCGAAGTCCACGCCGTAATCATCCTCGATCATCCTCTCTCGGCGCATTCCCACAAGTATCTTCTTCAACTGGATGCTCATCGACTCTCGCTCATCGAACTTGCCGGCTGATATCAGCACTGAATCTGCGGCTGCGATCTGACGACAGACGGAGTGAATGGTTCCAACTCTTGCACCGACGATCCCCAGCGACTTAAGCCGATCGTTCATCTCGGCTGCCGCAGCTCTAGTGAAGGTCATGGCCAGAATCAAATCCGGGTCTACACCATCGGCTACCGTCTTGGCGATACGATCAACTATCGTCGCGGTCTTGCCTGAACAAGGAACTCCGGTCAGGCAGACTAGGCCATCCGTTGTCTCTACGGCTTTGAGCTGATACTTATTCAATCTTCCTAGGAGGTCCTCTAGTTCTGCGCTATACGACATGTCTAGGCCTGCTTCTTGAGTTGCTCTAGCTGGCTGAGATCGAAGAACCGTTCGCACATAGCCTGAGCTATGGCCTTGTATGACAAGGTTCCTTTCATAATTTTCTGCGCGATCTTAACTCGCTTGCGTCCGGTGCCGCGACCCTGTCCGTCGGGATTAACTTCTTCCTCTCCTAGGTTTATTGACCAGGCGATGCTCTTCTCTCCTGGGCACAACGAGAAGGCTGTCTCTTCGTAGGCGAGATCAAAGCTAACCCCCAGCTCCCAGGCTGACTTTAGGTTAAGTTCCAACTGTGACTTCACCGTGTCCTCTGTATGATTCGGCACCAGGTATCTCGACGGATGGAACAGGTCAAACCTCAACGCTGTGTCTACGAACAGCT
>NZ_JABXWD010000574.1 GCF_019173545.1 Candidatus Magnetobacterium casense
ACGATATGAACACAGTAGCCGCCCCAAAGGTCGCCCTGAAGGCTGCCTTAATCGCCCTGATGCTAACGTGCTGTCTGACGCTGCCGGTCTGCCGGCCCGTGCAGAGATTGTAATCGAAGACTCCATCGTACCCAAAGACCCCATCCTGCGCATCGAAACCGGGATGCACACCGCTGTGATAAGGAGGATCGCCACAGATGCCGCCAACCGGTACCTCGTGACCGCCTCACATGACAAGACCGTAAGGGTGTGGGAGCTTTCCACGGGCAGGCTCATCAGGACGTTGAGACCGCCCATTGGAGATGGCGATGAGGGTAAGATATACTCCATTGCGATATCGCCAGATGGCAAGACAGTCGCCTGCGGTGGGTGGACTGGTGCTCAATGGGATGGGAAAAATTCTATCTACCTGTTTGACCGTGAGAGTGGGGACTTGACCAATCGGATCAGCGGCTTGCCAGAGATAATCTACCACCTCACCTACTCAAAGGACGGTAAGTATCTGGTTGCAGCACTTGGAGGGAGCAACGGCATACGTGTCTTCAACGCCAGGGATTACACCCAAATAGCCGAGGACAAGGACTACGGAGATCGTAGCTACGGTCTTGACTTTGACCCGCAGGGGAGACTTGCGGCGACCTCTTTTGATGGCTACATCCGGCTCTATGACAGCACGTTCAAATTACAGGCAAAGGAGAAGGCCCCTGGAGGCAAAGAACCTTTATTCGTAAGCTTCTCTGCCGACGGAGGGAAGTTAGCGGTTGGTTTTTATGACTCCACAAAGGTAGACGTTCTATCCGGCAAAGACCTCTCTTATCTCTACTCACCCAATACGAAAGGAGTGGATAACGGTAGTTTAAGCAGTTTAACATGGTCAAGGGACGGCATGTATCTCTATGCCGGTGGATGATATGATAAGGGTGGGCAACATCCAATCCTCATGTGGTCGGACGGCAAGAACGCTACATACCAGGAACTGCCTGGCCCAAGCAACACAATAATGCAAATCCTCCCTCTCAACGACGGCGGCATTGCCTTTGGGACTGCTGATCCAGCCTTCGGGGTGATAAGCAAGCAGGGCAAGAGGGCGGTCTATGTCACACCTCAGATAGCCGATTACAGGGGACTCCTCGAGGGGTTTCTGATCTCCAACGATGGGTCAAAGATACGGTTTGTATATGAACAATTCGGTAAATCACCGGCTGCCTTTGATCTATCTGGCAGGTTCCTTGACGTTGATAGTTCTACCAAGACTGATGCCTCTTTAAAGCCGCCCATTACCTCATCAGATGGCTTGAAGGTCACAGATTGGGAAGACACCGATAAGCCAAAGCTAAACGGCAAGGCCTTAAAACTCGAACAATATGAAATGTCTCGCAGTCTTGCGATAGCACCGGACGGTGAGGGCTTCCTCTTAGGCACCGAGTGGTACCTCCGCCTGCTTGACAAGACCGGCACCCAGAGATGGGAGGTTCCCGTCCCTGGAGTTGCGTGTTCGGTGAACATCACGGGCAATGGCAAGCTGGCCGTTGCGGCATTTGGTAACGGCACGATCAGGTGGTACAGGCTGTCTGATGCCGTGGAATTGCTGGCCTTCTTCCCGCACAGCGACCGTAAGCGTTGGGTGCTGTGGACGCCATCGGGGTACTACGACGCCTCCCCGAGCGGGGATGACCTCATCGGCTGGCACGTCAATAACGGCACGGACAAGGCCGCTGATTTCTACCCCGTCTCAAAGTTTA
>NZ_JABXWD010000575.1 GCF_019173545.1 Candidatus Magnetobacterium casense
CGCTCATGCCCCACCCACAAGTACGGCATCCTGACAGCTTGTTGTTTCGTTTTCAGTGGGCTGACTATACACATTTTCCATGTCTATCCCCAATGTCATTGCAAAACTCATCGTTTGACGACTTGCCTCGTCGAAATCTAACTCTTCAACACATCTCCTTATTGATGCTACCTGCTCTGTGTTGATATGCTGCTCCAACTCCATCACCATAAGTTCAACCCCGTCAGGGGAAGATACCTCAAGCAACTGCATCAGCCGTACAAGTATCTCTTTTATCTTCTCTATGTCCCAGATTGTTACTGCCTGCTCTGCAAATAGTTTCTCTGTCTCAAGCTTGCCAATGGAGCCAACAACCGTACTTAATGCAACCCCAAGTTGTTTCAGCAGCGCCCTGGTACGGTCAAGGGGCATTTCATAAATACTGCTCTCCATCTCCCGTGTAATCTCATAGACCTGTAGCATTTCCAGATTTCCCGATAAACTCTTGATGGAATGTACGAGTTTAGAGGCAGTCTCTATATCGTTATCATCAAGCAGGGAGGCTATTGTCCGGGCTGCATCACCGTACTTATTCGAAAATCCCGTCAAGGCCCTTATGTAAGCCCTTGGCTCCATCCACCTGCCAATACCTTTTTCCACGTCTATACCCTCAAGCGGTGGCAAATTATCGGGCAGAGGCGTCTTTTCCACGTCCGGCTTACCAACCGGCATCTGCCGTCCGACACCATCGGGGACTATGTTCTCCATCGTATCAAAAAGCTGTTCAAAGTTCACAGGTTTGCCAACAACGGCATCAAACCCTTTTTGTATGTAGCCCTCGGTCTCCTCATGGGTCACACTTGCCGTTAAGGCAATAATGGGAATATGTCCGTTGTTGGATGTGGCAGAGGATGCAGCTTCCAGGGCACGAATATGTCTTGTAGCCTTTACACCATCCATGTGGGGCATCTGTATGTCCATAAGGATGAGGTCAACGTGGTCGTTCTTAAACCGCTCGATAGCTTCAATGCCGTTGCCGGCCGCCAGTACGGTATGTCCCGCATGTTGCAGACGGGTTTTTAACAGTTCAATATTTTCGTCCAGGTCGTCTGCTGCCAGTATCCGAAAGACCCTGCGTAGTTTTTTCTTAGACGCACTGCTGTTGGTGACATCCACGTTCTGAAAGAGGTACTGTGCAGCCTCATCAGTCCTTTTCATGCTAGCGTTAAAGTGAAAGGTGCTCCCCTTGCCCTGTTGGCTTTCCACCCAAATGTTACCACCCATCATCTCAATCAGTTGCCTGGATATTGTCGTGCCAAGCCCCGTGCCGCCAAAGCGTCGTGTTGTTGAGCTGTCTGCCTGGGTGAAGGCATCGAAGATACCCTCCAGCCTGTCAGTGGCTATGCCGATCCCCGTATCGATGACGTCAAAGCAAACGAGGTCTGCTTCCGTGTGTGGGTAGACCTCCATACGTATGCTGCCTCTTTCGGTGAACTTGACGGCGTTACCCGTAAGGTTTATCAGTATCTGCATCAGACGCAAGGGGTCACAGATGAAATTGCTGCCGGCAAGACTTGGGGCAATGTTATAGATAAAATCAATCCCCTTCTTGCGGACATCAACATCAAACATCCGATGCACGCTACGGAGCAAGTCTCCGAGGTTAAACGACCTTGGCTCCAGGGTCATCTTGCCGCTTTCCAGCTTGCTGACATCGAGGATGTCGTTAATCAACCCAAGTAAGGCATTTGTGGAATTCAT
>NZ_JABXWD010000576.1 GCF_019173545.1 Candidatus Magnetobacterium casense
CAGGTCTTGCAGTAAAAGGTCATTTTGTTCTTAGCCATTGCATGAACCTCCATAAGAGCGTAGGCTTATCGGCGGAATAGACCTTTTACTGCAAGACCTGTAAGAACCCCTACAAGCACCGGGGCGGTTCTCAATACTATTGCAAGACCTGTAAGACGGTCCACACCATCGAGAAATGGAAAGCCACGGACGGCAAAGAGGTGTATATCGAGGACCCTAAGCCCATGCCTGCACCCACAGAGGAGCAGAAGCGCAAGTTCATCGAATACATGAAGGAGCAGGGCGTGGACATACCAAAGAGGCCATCGGAATGAGCGAAAAGACGGTAATGATATACTGCCCAAAGAAGAAGAACAGGATTCCGCTTTGGAAATGCCCGAATCGGATAAAGGGCAAACAGATCGAAGGCCAGATACAACTAACGGTCCTTGTGAACTGTCAAAACTGTAAGCTTTGATAGTGCCTATTTTTATAGAACTTCGAATATTGTTAATCCTGAGGTTTAACAATGTCTGTTAGTCAAGTCGCCTCAGGCGGCGTGAAAGGAGCGATGTCGGGAATATTCGGCATCCTCGTGAAATATGTCGTCCCTCTGGGGATGACTTTTGTGGGCTACTCAATGGGCGGGGCCATCAATGTCGGCTACCTCATTGATGAGAACGTAGGCAAGAACGAAATGATCGCTGCCTATTGGAAGGAAGGCTATGGCAGGCTCTTGGGAGCTGCTATCTTCCTGAGCATCGGCGTTACACTGATAATGGCCGATGGATCGGGCTTCGGCGGCGTCATCAAGGGCGCTATCGGAGGCATCCTTACCGGCGCTGGACTGTTCCAGTTGCAGGAAGGGGCATCAAGCCTGGGGGTGGCGTAAATGAAGTATTGTGAGGACATGTCCGTTGCAGCCATCGCCAACTACGCAACCGCAGGGACGCCCTTGAACTGGACCCTAACCAGGGAAAGGGACATCGAGAGCGTCGAGGTCGTGTTCTGCATGGGCGCGATAACCAAGGCCAACGCCGCAGACAGCACAGGCGATCCCTTCTGGGGGCTCCTGTTCTTCCAGATGACCTATGACGACAAGAAGATAAGGCTACCAGGCTGGCACTTGTCCGCCTACAACTTCTTCTTCTACCCGGACGATCCTTCAAGGACCGGGAGCCTTGCATGGTCCGACGCGACCACGGCGGCCCAGGCCGCAATGGAATGGTACGCCCGATGCAGGCTGGCCGTTCACTGCCCACAGAAGGCCGGGGCCTTCCTGATGTGCAGCGCTATCCAGAGCGGTGAGGCCTTCTGGACCCAGACGGCGGCCAACAACGCAATCGCCGCAGGGAACATATTCGTGTTCCCAAGGTACGGGAGCTTCGACTACCGCCTAAGCGCGGACTTCATAGAGAACCTGAACATCGCAGGCGCTACAACGGTCCTGCCCGGTGTTACTGGTTCCCTCTATGTAGGGTCCATCATAGGGCTCTATGTAACCATAGGGGCGTTTGTCGATGGCGTTGCGCTGTCGGCATCCACGATCTACGGCCCGAACACCTACAACGGTGCGAACGTTACAAGCTTGACCTTGGACGTTGCCGGGGATACCCTGATAAACCTCCCCAACGCACCCACAGCGGAATGGGCCTACAACAAGGCCGTTCAGCACCACATAATGAACCACGCCGCAGGCGTAGCCACACCAGTGGAAGCGGCCTACGGCCAGCACATGTGCGAGCTGCTTCT
>NZ_JABXWD010000577.1 GCF_019173545.1 Candidatus Magnetobacterium casense
GGGGACTGGTCCCCTTGCAGGGGGTTCTGAAGGGGGGCGGAGCCGCCCCTTTCTTTCTTGTATGCAAGCAATTTTGATACCCGAAAAAACTCGAATCCGATCAGTATATCATAAATTTTTCACGGGTAGCTGCCGGTAGACTCACATAGTTCAGGTGAGAGTCTTTATGAGCGCTTCGTACTGTGCATTTTGTTCGGCCATAAACCCCAGTGTTCCATCCAGGACGATTGCCCCGGTGGGACAGACGCAGTAGCAGTACAGACACTGTATGCAGCGCGGCTCCGGTGCAGATAGCACCCGTGGCAGGGGCAGATCAACCGGACAGTACCCGGTACACTTGCCGCAGTCGTTGCACCGGGAGGGATCAAGGTTCAACCCCCGGCACTGCATATCCTCCTTTACGAAGACGTCCTGACGCAGGCCGCTCTTGTACAGGAGCGTACCCCCCAACTGCGTGGAGGCGAGGTACTTGAACAGGGGGGTGTTGCGTATTGCGATAAAGTATCTCTGCCTTTTGGGGTTGTGGATGAAGGTGGCAAGAACTCCGGCCTTTGGCGGTTTAAACCCAAACACCCTCTCAAGTGGAAAGTCCCGTGCAAATTCAAGCCGCTGTGCGTCTACGATTCCCCGCTGTAGGGCCACACGCAGCGGCCCAACGTTGTTGTGGTCAAAGGATGCAAGGCGGCTGCATACGAGGTCTGTGACGAATGGGTCTGTGCCGATCAGCACGGTGGAGGTCTTTATCGGTGTGCCGCGTGTGGGGCCAAGGCCCTCCATCGCCACGATGCCATCGACTATGTGCAGGTGTGGTCTGAGTGCCGCATTGAGATTGACTATGTTTGCCCAGAGGGATTGGTGCGTCTTTTTCTTGTTCACCTGACCAACCAGGCAGCCCATGAGGTTTTTGAGGCAGACGCTCATTCCCGCCTCAAAGTGGGTCTTGAGCTTGGGCATGTTGATGAAAAACCCCGCCTCCATACACTCCCGTGCAACACCGGCCTTTACACCGCCCTCGAACCCGACATCGACCGGATCGCTGTAGTTGAGGTCCTTGACGTGGACGCCGTAGTAGTCCGCCAGCCTATCAACGGCCAACCTCTTTATCACGCTTATATTGTTTCTGTAGAAACCGCTGTTTGTCCCCTCGGCGATGGTTATGTTGCTATACCCCGCATCCTTGAGGAGTTCGATGACGGCGGCCATGAGTCTCAGGTCGGTGGTGTTGCCCGTCAGGGCGTTCATGTAGCTGTTGAGGTTGGGCTTAATGAGCACCCTCGTGTTGAGATCCACCGGCAGGAGGTCACTGTATCCGGCCTGGAGCGTCTCCTTAACGGTGGCCTTGATCCGGTCAACGGTGTCAGCCCGTATTATGTCTAATCTGTATCGCATGTAAGTAAAATCCCGTATGGTATATCTAAGGTGCTTATATAAAAACTTTTTACTTGACAAACGTATGCAAATTGTTACTATGCTTGAGCAATGTGACCACGCTTGAATGAAGTGCTCCAAAGAAGCATACCCCTCAATTATAACACAACTTGGCGTGAACTTAATAGCCAAGAAGTTGCCATTAACCGTGCCCCCTTTTTACCAATCATGCCCTGTTATGATATAATAAACTATAGAGCCTCTTGCAAAACTCCTAAACTAAACCTTTTTTAGTTCTCTTTGTGCTATAATATAACACCTAAAGATAATAGACCAAAAGGAGAACATAATGTTATTAAGTA
>NZ_JABXWD010000578.1 GCF_019173545.1 Candidatus Magnetobacterium casense
TACAGTTTATAATCAGGAATAGTGGTACAGGATCATTATACTTAAATCAAGCCAATAATCTACAGCCACAAAAGCAATATTTTTACTTCACTGATAGAGGAATTGGGATAGGGACTACCGCATATGGTGCTGGAGTTTCTCTGGCAATGTTAGGTGGGGTGTCGGCTCAAGGAGTAACTATTTATAACACTTCGGGAGTATCGACAGTATCAATTCTTCCTTCCGGCGTCAGCACTATAGCCCTGTTCGATCAGAACGCCAGCACAGGGTCTGCCGGGGAGTACCTTGGGCGAAACGCCACGGGCCTTCTGTGGGGAACTCCGGCAGGTGGTAGTGGGGGTTCGGGCCTTACCACGGTGCAAGCCTCTGACGGTACGGAAGCGGAATCCACTACCCTGGGGGATGCTCCTGGTGGTATCTTCATCGTAGGCTCTCAAGGCATAACTTCCAAGGCAAGCGGAAACTCAGTGTGGGTTCTGGCAGACAACGTGCATAGCCAGGTGACTACCTATGTTCAGAACGCGGTCAGCACTATAGGGACGGGTGGCGTTGCCCAGGCAGCATACCAGAACTCTCTCTTGAGAGCGTCATTCACGGGGGCTACTGGGTTCGCCATAGATACGAACGTATCCGCCTACGTGACGCAGCAACTTGCAGGCATTACCATAGCACAACGGGGAGCCTTGGTTGCCTCAGCCTTTACCGGAGCCACTGACTTTTATGGGAAGACGACTGCCTTCGTGACGGCACAGACAAATCGAGTTGCCTTTGCAGGCATAACTAACTTTGCTATAGACGGCAATGTGACGAACTACGTGCGTGCTTACACTGATAGGTCAGCCTTTGCAGGAATAACGGCGTTTGCCATAGACGGAAATGTTACCAATTACGTTCGAACCTATACCAATAGGGGATCGTTTACCGGTATAACCGACTTCGCTATAAACTCCAACGTCACCAACTACGTCCGCACCTACACGGACACACCGGCCTTCACAGGCTCAACAGGTGGGGTGACGAACTTTGCGCGTAGGTCAGAACTTACGACACAGACTGGCGGAAGCCCTTGGGGTGGGCCTCAGACGGCGTGGGTATCGACTGGCGGTAACTCAGGATGGGCCACGTTCTACGGGGCAGGTGGGGTGACGCTATACCATCTCAGCAACGTAGCCATGTCAGGCAACACCCTCTACCTCAGAGACTCAGCGGGCGTGACATACCTTCAGATAGGCCCCTCTGGGATGGTCTTGGAAGGCACCATGAACGTGGATGGAGGTACACTCTCAGGAGTGACTGTCACAAGCCTTACCGGGATAACGGTGCAGTCATCGGCTACTAGGAACGCAGTCCAGGTATTGCCTTCAGGGGTGAGTTCAGTCTACTTCTTCGATCAGACAAACTCTACTGGTGTAAGTGGGAACGGCATTAAGCGGTCGGCAGACGGAATGATATGGACAGACGACAACGCCGGGACTGGTGGTGGAGTGGCACAAGCGGCATTTGCAGGCGCTCTTGTAAGGTCAGCCTTCACTGGAGCCACAGGCTTCGGCCTTGATGCCAACGTAACTCAGTACGTGACGAATCAGTTGGCAGGTATCACGATAGCCCAGAGGAACGCTCTAGTAAGGTCGGCCTTCACCGGGGAAACGGCCTTTGCGATGGATTCTAACGTCACAGATTACGTGCGTCTCTATACCAATAGGAGCGCCTTCACTGGTATTACAAACTT
>NZ_JABXWD010000579.1 GCF_019173545.1 Candidatus Magnetobacterium casense
ATGAAACTAATGATAAAACATATATTTGTACTGATAATACAACCGGAACGGCGGTTTGGAATCAATTATCTGGTGTTTACAGCTCTATCGTTATAGCCGAAGACGGCACAATCGGTATAGCTGCGGGGCCGTTGCTGACGTTTGATGGCAGCGGGACGATTCTCAAGTTGACAGGAGCTTTTTGGGAAACGCATGATAAAGGCAATCGGATTTATAATAATCTGAACACTTCTGGTTCTTCTGCTCTTTTTTTTAGAAAGAACCGTGCTGGTGCGACCGTTCAAGATGGCGATGAATTAGGTTATGTTGACTGGTATGGTTGGGACGGCGATGAATATAGTAGGGCGGCTTTAATAATAGCAAACGTTGATGGAGCGCCTGCGGACGGGAAAGTCCCTGGTAGGATAGAACTTAGAACTAGAAAAGTTGGAGGTAGTTCGGCTATAACAAGAGTAACCATTGATAATAATGGGGATGTTACTTTTACTGGCGACTTAATTTTATCAGCCCTAAAGACCGTCGATGGCCGGGACGTTTCGGTGGACGGAGCTACGCTGGACGCAATGCATACTAACGCTAACCATATTTTGGCTCAACAGGTATTCAGCTAATGGCAACTTTCTCAAAAATAAAGTTAAGTGGTTCGACAAGCGGCAGGGGTATCAAGGTTGTTCAAACTGCTACGGCAGGAACGGCTATTCATACAGCGGTTGCAGGGGCGGCGGATTATGACGAAGTGTACCTTTATGCCGTGAATAGCCATACAGCGGCGGTAACTCTCACGATTGAATTTGGTGGGGTTACAAGCCCTGATGATTTAATCAAGATAACGATTCCGATCACTTCCGGCCTGTTTTTAGTAGTTCCTGGGTTGGTTATAAACGGTGGTCTTGGGATAGCGGCTTTCGCTTCTGTAGCGAATGTGATAACGATTTTTGGTTTTGCGAACAGGATAACAGCATAATGGCACTTAAGCATATCAACGAAAACAAGCGGCAGATCGGGCCGGAGTTTGGCTTGATTTACAGGACGGACGATCCCAAGCAGTTTATCAAGACTTATACGGTGCAGGAAGTTATTGACCTGAACCGGGTGGAGTCAGACCTTGCCAACTGGCAAGAGACCAAAGACCTTTACGATTTATTGACGGCATAAATGGCCTACGAAGCTAAAACAGTTGATGCCCTGACAAGCTGGACTATTATCAATACCGGATCGGTGGTTAATCGGTTATCCGAAGTTATGGACGACTTCCCGCTTGGCCCGGCTATCTACTACACGACTGGCTGGACAGCGGCGGGCAGCGAATATTTCCGTACCCAGGCAACGGCCAATGATAGCTGCCAAGAAAAGATAGGGGCTGGTGCATGGGCGGCTTTAGTGTTAGGCGCTGGCATAGGGTTACTCAATGCCGGAGAGTATTTCTACGATGCTGGCACTACACGCCTTTACGTGCGCCTAACTGGTGATGCAGCGCCAAACGCAACCAATCAGGTACGAGCACACTATCTTTGGAACGGCTCCGGGGCCGGACCAGCCTTTATGACCGAGATAGTTGAAGACAGAGTGTACCAAATCCATGTTATCTTTAATGTTGGCGATGCGACAACAGCGACAACCCTATTAAGCACAAACGAGATGGTTTACTTTGACGATAACTGCTACTTTACCAAAAACGCTAATGCCAACTTAACCTTGGGTGAGAAGCACAACTCTTGGGGCCGGAA
>NZ_JABXWD010000058.1 GCF_019173545.1 Candidatus Magnetobacterium casense
TCATGGTAGCACAAGGAAGAAAGGGGCGGCTCCGCCCCCCTTCAGAACCCCCCGCAAGGGGACCAGTCCCCTTGACCCCTTCTTGCGAAACATTTTACCATGCTTTTTTAAGAGGATACACTGCTACACTGTGGAGTGGAAAACCCAAAATTATCGCTCAAAAAATGGAGGTTAGACGGTAACATGAATGGATTTAGCAGTTATTATGATGGTTGGTTCTATTCGAGGATAATAGACCCGGCAACGGAAGATATACGACAAGCAATCGTCAGCTTTATTGAAGACGGTTCCTCGGTAATAGACATAGGCTGTGGGACGGGAAAACTCGCCTTTGAGCTGTCCCGGCGGTGTAAACGAGTAGTTGGTGCAGACCTGTCGCCACGGATGATCAATTTTGCCAACAGGCAGAAGCTAACGCACAAGGCATCAAATGTTGAGTTCATACATGCGGATGCGGCTGATGTGTTAAACGTTGGGGAGCAATTTGATTATGCCGTAATGTCCTTTATCCTTCATAGTGTCACATTAAAGGAAGAAATCGCTATCATTAATAATCTCAGGAAGATTACGAGATACTTCATTTTTGCTGACTATGCGGCTCCGCAGCCCAAAAACGCAATTGGGTTTATAGCCTTTCTGGCCGAACTTGCAGCAGGCGGTAAACACTTTAAGTCATACAGGGCATTCATGCGCAATAACGGCCTGGACAATTTAACCGCGCAATGCGGTCTCTCCGTCAAAGGACAGATAACGGATAAGACAGCGACATATAAGGTGATCCTGGCAGAGAGTCGTCAGGCGTAAACAATATACTGTCAACAAGGTAAGAAGGGGTCAAGGGGACTGGTCCCCTTGCAGGGGGTTCTAAAGGGGGGCGGAGCCGCCCCTTTTTTTTCTTTTTTTCTAGGCAGTGAACAATCGTCGTTAAACGTACAGGTCCAAGGTTGCCACAACTGGGGCGTGGTCTGAGGGGGGGCGACGTTTTCTGCTCCATAGGTCTGTCTCCACCCCCCTGAGTGCCGGTATTAACGCCCCTGTGATGCAGACGTAGTCTATGCGGACGCCCTGATTTTTCCAGAATGCCCCACCTGCGTAGTCCCACTGGGTGAACTGTTGACGTTGGGGATAGAGGTATCGGAAGGCGTCTGTGAAGCCAAGTGCAAGTACCTCGTCAAGGGCCGTCCGCTCCTCCGGCATGGCGATGACGGCATCGGTAAAGACATCGGGGTCAAAGACGTCCATATCTGCGCGGGCAACGTTGAAGTCCCCGACCATGACGATGCCCTCTGTGGTGTTGCGCTCTTCTGTGAGGTAGGCAAGCAGTCTCTTGTACCAGCCGATTTTGTAGTTGAACTTCTCACTGCCGCGCACATCGCCATGGGGGGCATAGATGTTTATGACCCTGACACCGGCAATCGTGGCGGCGATAATCCGACTCTGGGCGTCCCATGCAGCATCGCCAAATCCCTTTCTGACGTCGCTGACGTCGTGTCTGCTGCAAATGGCCACACCGTTGTATGCCTTCTGACCAAAGACCTCGCAGTGGTACCCCAGCGCCTGAAACTCGGCAAAGGGAAACCCCGTCTCCACCGTCTTTATCTCCTGCAGGCACAGGACGTCTATCTCTGTTGCGCCGTCTGTCCCCCGCACCGCAAGCCATTGCAACAGCAAGGCAAGACGCGCCCTGACAGAGTTGACGTTAAACGTACATACATTCATCTCCGTCGCTAATGTAACACATCACAGGGCAAAATGAGAAGGTGGCATTCAGACATGGCAAACAAGTCTGGTTTTATGAAAACCGAACAGTTCTTTCTGGGGTGGTCTTAAGACGCCCACATCTTTAAGCGTCTGATACCGTTGGTTACCTCTGCGGAACTTACCGGCACCTTGCAGGTTTTCGATTAGATACCCCACGCGGTCTTCCTTGTGCAGGTATGAGCAGTATTCATAGGATAGCTCTCTTTCAAGCATTTCGGCGACAATACTAAAAAACGTAACCGGTATGTTTTTAACGCTACAGCAATGTTTATAGACGCCCCATTTTGCGGTTCCGTTGTCGTCAAATATGCCAAGTGGGTATAGGCGACAGCAAAAAGGCCTCTTTTCATAAATCTTACAGTTTTCGCAGTTCTTGTTTTCGTCAAAGAACTGGCAGTTCGATCTGTTTCGTTGCAGGTAATGGATGTCATCTATTGTTGCAATATTTGCGTCAAACTCCCGCTTAAAGTAATCCACCTCCCAAGGCATCAAGTAAACGGACTCCCCCTCACAGTCATTACATGCTCCGCAATTAACCATCGAGGAGATTTTGTTTACCATGGCGTTGATATTGAAAAAATCAGTCATCTCAGTAAGTACTCCTTGTACAGTCAAGTCCACATTTATCTAGTGTTTTAAGTAACTTTTGTATTATTTTATCTTTTTCTTGGTTTTTTTCATTAGTGGCATAAAGCCATAGATTATTACGTGATTTTATATCTCTTCCTGCAAACATCCTAAGAAACTCTTTTTCAGAGTAATCTTCACCAACTCTTTTTGCAGAATCAGAAATTACAATCTTTGACAGGTCAACAACATCATGAGACAATTCATAAAAATCAAGAAATTTCTTGCTAAATTTTACATAAAACTCTATCGGGTTATCTTCAATTTTACTGTTTATTTTTCTAATAAATTCCCTTTTTACTTCATTGAACAATATTCTTTTTGCTCTGTCGCCTATTTTTTCATAAAGCCTTTTTCTCTTTTCGATGAATTCATCATTTGCTTTTTCTACATCTACGAATAGTAGATATTTCATAGTATGTTTTATAGCACTATACTTATCACTTGTATCTATTCCCAAATCTTTTTCTATAAACAGATTATATTTGTAATAAATTTCATCTCTGATAAATTTGGTTAATATATTCTCAGACAGAATATCGTCATTGAGATCAGAGTTTTTAATGTCAAATCCTAAAATGAATTTATATAAGTTTTCTAAAGCCTCTACAAGTTTTAAATCATATTTATAATCCAAATAACTATTTTTATCTGCACAAAAATCAACATAATAGTTCCCTTTGAGTGTAAATTTTCCGATGAAATGTAATGATTTTTTTGTTTTTAATCTCTTAAACAAATCACCTACCTTTCTATTGCTGTTATGAGATTTTTCTTTGGTCCCAAATTTCTCCAATTCATCCAAAAGTCTCCAGTCTTCCATTTTGTATATTTGTTCTATAGCTTTATCTTTACCCTTATCTTTGATATATTCTGTAATACATTTATTTAAAATGATCTCGTAACTTATCAGCTCAGGATTCTCAAAAATGGCGTCGTTTATCTGTTCTTTACTGTATAGCAGACCTTTTGCATGTATAAGCGCATCTTTACTTAAGCAGAGATCAAAATCTTCTTTGCCGCTCTCGTTCTTATAAGTTTTAAATTTCATTCCGTGTAGTAAATACTCTATATTAAAATTGGCCAACTTTACCCCTGTAAAAAAAGAATCCCTTAAATAGTGATCTATTCTGTCAAGGTCTAAAAGCCCGCTTACAAGTTTTTGTAATACGCGTAACCTGATATAATAATAATCGTAATTGCACCCATCGGGTATACATTCACAGTTAAAGCTTTTATGTGCTATAAGGAATTCCAGAGAAGATTTAAAACAATTTGGCCCCTTAGCCGTATCAGCACAAGGCAAGGGAATAATGCCAAATTCACTTTCTGTTGAATCTTCATTTTTCTTAAAAGACTCTTCTATCAAATGAAACAATCTTTCTTCATGAGTATATTTTATATCTATATCATGATTAAATTCGATTGTATGTGAAAATGGATAGTGTCCAACATCATGATATATAAGGGCGATCAAGAATAGGCATTCAAAGTAGTAATCCTTGCAACCCGGCATAAAATGGCCAATTTCATGTTTTAACCATTCTCCAAGTTTTTTATCTCTATCGTCTGTATCGCTTGTATTGTTTCCAATTTTAATATTTTTTAAGGCCAATCCACCTAAATGGTAGCAACCAAGAGAATGGGCAAATCTGGTATGAGTTGCGGAAGGAAATACAAGATAACCTATTCCACACTGATTCAAAAAACTCAATCTATTAAAAAATTCATTTTCAAATACTGTGGCTATAATCCTTTCCAATTCATTATCTGTATGTTGCACTTGGTTTACAAATATTTGAGCCAACCCAGCTTCACCAATATCCCTTTGTTTTGGAAGTACGATTTGGTTATAAATAGGATCATAATAAGTTATCTTATGCATGCTGCAATCCTCAAGGTTATGTTTTTTATTGTTTGGTTTATTTTTGCAAATTCAACTGATGCTTTATCAATAGTTAAATTGTCTGCTAACATACTGTCGTCTATTAGCAATGCCTGTAAAAGAGGGATAAACTGACCATGTATTGGTTTTACTGTCTCAGTGCCAAATTCTCTACTTAGTATTTCCTTTAGCTTTTCCTCATAATATTCAATAGACATTGGAATAAGGGAAGGTATGAGAACATTAGCATTATCACTCTTTGCAGCAAAGGATTTACTGAGAATTTTTGTACCATACAAATCCTGAGTAGTTACTCTAAATATCTGAAATGCTAAGTCTGATAAGTTTGCCATCGTAAATACGAGAAAACTAAATCCTGGTCTCAGATCAAAAATGACAACATTCAGTCCACATAATTCTATAAACAGACGAATAATTTCAGAAAATCTTTTGGTAAATTCATTAGCTAAAGCTAATTCATGTAACCCATCAATGTACTTAGGGGGTTGATAAGGGTTAATTGGTAATAGTAAAAGCTTATCACCAAACTTCTTTATGGCACAGTTTATTTCCATTGGAGCATTACCAACAATAAGATATAACAAGTCCTTCTCTACTGTTTCAAATTTCATATTGAAATGCTTATACAGCAGATGTGATACACCAGGAGCATCATAGTCCAGATCAACAATACCTACCGTATAACCTAGACTAATCAGTTCTATGGCCACATTAACAAGAAGATACGTTCGACCAACACCTCCTTTGTACGAATGAAAAAATACATTACGTGTTTTCACTTTAACACCTCTTTATCAACAATATCCAGAGTTTTTTCAAAAGGTTTGACTTTTGTGTAAATAATAGCTTTTATATCGTGTAGTTTTTCCTCTACTGCTTCGTCTATTATCTTTGCTAAAGCTGGATATGATATAGAGATAACTGTCGGCTGCTTGTAGGATAGATAGGATAAAAAAGCCTGGATGTTATAGTGATAATTCATTATCAACGATGATCCTTCTTTTAGTTCTTGAGTAATTTTACTAAATAAGTATTGTATAACAAAATCTTTGGAGTCAGAAACAGGTTCAAACTCTATTGCATAACGAATTATAGCAGTTGTCAGACTACCAAGGCAAACACTGTCTTCATAAATTACAGGTGCCCATGGTGTATCAACCTGCATTGTGACAGTATCGTATAGATCACGATTGTTTAGTATCCTGTTGTTGGTTTCGGCTAAAATATCTTTCCATAATATCTCAGCTTTCTCAAATATTGGTCTATCTCTAAAAGCATCAAAATATTGCTTTGCATCACAGACAGCTATAAGCGTAAAAACACCCCAGTATAGGGCCTGCTCGTTTTGGTTATCATATTTATAAAAAAACTTTCCATCTTTGTTATATCTTGACAAAAGCCATTTTAAGCCACCTTTAATATAGGAAACTATATCGTCTCTCAAAAAACCCATATCAAACTTACTTTGCGACAGATCCAATGCTGCGATATATTTACTTAATGCGCTGCAACATAGAGCGGTAAAATATGTTGTACCTGCTTGACTCGGACTTCTAGGTGCCCTTTGTTGTTTTTTTAAATTACCCCATCCCTTCCATACATAGAAATACTGAATTGTACTTACTGAGTTTTTGATTGCATTTATTGATTTTTTAAGGATTATTTTTGCAGCATTTCTTGTAGAATCTGAATAGACAGAAGAACTATCATTTTTTAATACAGATATGCAGAACTCACAACAAAATGCAGCCATATCCATACAATCGAATGGCTTATCCCACTGCCACAGGTAAGGGATAGGGAAAAAACCATCTTTATTGATAAGCTCGAATGTGTAAGAAAAATCCTCATCTATCTGTCTTAAGAAAACACCAAGGGCATCATCATTAGCTTCAATATTTCTAATCTCATCTAATGAATTGTTTAATGCCTCAGATGCAAGAACAAAAGAATATAAGGCATCGAGGCTTTTGAACGTCTCCGACGTATCGGTGGGATCCTCTTTATCCAGCCATAAAATTCTGTTCCCTTCTGTTTTTTTTTCTCTGCAAGATACTAGCCTTCTTAGAGTGCCAATAAGCATCTCTTTTTCTTGTTCACTTATTCTTGGCACTACCTTAAACCATCCTTTAAAATAAACAGCATGGCAACATTCTACACTCTAAAAAAAATATGTCAATACCAGTATAACCATGAATCTAAGGTATTACTTCCATTTATCAGGCATTTATCACTTTTTTTTCAAAATTACGGTCATTATCTACTTTTTGCTGCATATGACATAGCGGGATGAAGGGGCCAGGTGCGACTTTTATGGCAGGGGCGCCTCACCCCCTGGAGCGAAAAGGAAGCAGAGCCGCCTCTTTCTTTCTTTTCTCTCCCTCCTAATAATAATGATTGCCAATACTTTCCATTCGTGATAAAATTAAATATGGCTTATGGACTACATGGTATTGTTTTTGAACGGTGCATTTGACAGAACGCCCCCAAAAAGGCTAAAATGCCTGTGATGGCAGACAAGCTCACCGACGTGGGTTTTACGATCAATGCCCCGGGCGGCCTATACGACCCTGGGGGCAACCTCGATACTGAGGTGATAGCTTTAAATAAGGATTATAGGATAAAATCTAAATAACGTGATGTGGGACTTTAACATACAAACACGGCCCTCCAATACCGGGGGCACCTTAACGGGTAGCCGTATGACGCTTAACGGCAAGCTCTTCTTGGTGGAGTTTACGCGATAATGGCACTGGAAACCAGATTAGAAGCCAGACTGACTCAAAAGCTCGTCCTGACCCCGCAACTGCAGTTGGCAATCAAGCTCCTGCAACTGCCCCAACTGGAACTGACTCAGGCCATCAACCAGGAGATGATCGAAAACCCGTTCCTGGAAGAGCAGCAAGAGGAAGTCATCCAGGGCGAGGAACAGGTTGTCGAACCCGCAACCACCAACGACAGCGTGGAATCGGAAATAACAACGGATACGCTGACCACGTTTTCGGTGGACGACTACTTTGAAGAACGCAGCAGCGATGGCAGAGACCTCGGATACTTTAACAGTGGAATGGTCGAAAAACCCGGATTTGAGACGTTTTTAACCACGACCTCTGACCTCACCGATCACCTCAAGTGGCAGTTGCGGTTCTGTAACGCCTCCGATGATCTGCGTGAGCTGGCCGAAATGGTCATCGGCAACATAGATGAAAACGGCTACCTGTGTGCCACGGTCAAGGAGCTTGTTGCATTGCTCAACGTCAGCGCTGCCAAGGTGCAGAAGGCCATCGCCCTGGTGCAGTCCTTTGATCCCCGCGGGGTGGGTGCCAGGGACCTGCAGGAGTGCTTGCAGATCCAGTTACGGTTTTTGGGGCTGGAGGGCACCATTGCAGAGAGCATGGTCTGCAACAACCTCGGCGACCTCGAAAAAAAGAAGTACCATGCCATCGCACGACAGTACATGGTGGGCGTGGAGGAGGTCATTGCCGCCGTCAGGGTCATTGAGCAACTGGAACCAAAGCCGGGCAGAAATTACTCCAATTCACAAATAGCCTACGTCGTCCCAGATGTCTTTATCGATAAGGTTGGCGACTCTTACAGGATCATACTCAACGACGAACACATACCAAGGATACGCATAAGCAGCATGTACAGGGAACTGTTGCAGAACAAAAAGGCCCTCGACAAAGAGGACAGGCAGTTCATGCTGGACAAGTACAAGTCTGCACTCTGGCTCATGAAGAGCCTCGATGAAAGAAACAAGACCATCTACAGGGTAACCGAAAGCGTCCTGAAGTTCCAGACGGACTTCTTTGAACGTGGCGTACAATCGCTCAAACCCCTCAACCTCAAGGTCATAGCTGAGGATATCAGCATGCACGAAAGCAACATCAGTCGTGTGACGTCGAACAAGTATCTTTCGTGCGGCCATGGGGTCTTTCCATTCAGGTATTTTTTCAGCAGTTCACTCAGCAGCCAGGATGGCGATGTATCATCCACATCGGTCAAGGAACTCATCAAGAAGATCATAGCCGAGGAAGACAGGAGAAACCCCTTGCCGGATATTAAAATAGTGGAGATGTTCAAGAGTCAGAATATCAAAATTGCCAGGAGAACTCTGGCAAAATACAGGGAGGAACTGAGAATCCCATCACACACAAAAAGAAAGGTGATGGATTAACAACCGTGGCTACCATGCAACAGAGGACAAGAGAATCGATCTTAAAAACCAACATGGAGGTGTTATGAATATTACGGTATATGGAAGAAACATAGAGGTCACAACGGCAATCAGGGACTACGCACAGGGCAAGATAAAGAAATTTGAACGTATACTGACTATCGATTCCGAGGCATCGGTGACCCTTTCGGTGGAGAAACTCAGTCACAAGGCCGAGGTACTCATAAGGTCAAATGGCATGCTCATACAGGCCGAGTCAATTACGGCAGAGATGTACTCCTCCATTGACGACGTCATAGAGAAGCTCGATCGGCAGATAAAAAAGCATAAGGAAAAACTCACATCCAAGCGCAAGGGCGCAACCAAGGACGCAAACCTCTCCGAGCTGACAAAACCCGTCGGAGAACCGGGCACTATCATCAAACGTAAGCAATTTGACATGAAACCCATGCCCCCTGATGAGGCCGCCATGCAGATGGACCTCATTGACAAGGATTTCTACGTCTTTACAAACCAACAGACCGGTGATATCAACGTCATCTACCGCAGAAAAGATGGTGACTACGGTCTCATAGAGCCAGTGAAATAAGTTCACGGATATGTGATGAATCCTAAACCCTGTGTGATAATCGTCTCCGGGCTATCCGGTGCCGGCAAGACCGTGATGCTCAGGACGCTGGAGGACAACGACTACTTCTGCGTAGACAACCTGCCCTCATCCCTGATTGACGAGTTCCTCACGATCTCCACTGCCAACGAGGAGACAACCAAGATTGCCATAGGGATAGACATCCGGGAAAAGGACTTCCTCAGGGGGATTGACGGGATAATCCTCAAACTGCGACAGATGTTCAACCTCAGCGTGGTGTTTCTTGAGGCTGAGACGGATATCCTGATTCGACGGTACAAGGAGACGCGCAGGCCACATCCGTTGATGCAACTGGCTCATGGTGACATAAACAAGGCCATTGAACTGGAAGCGACCCTCCTGAAATCCCTGCGCGATGCCGCAGACGTGATAACCGATACGTCGTACTATTCGCCGCACCAGTTGCGGCACTTTATTGCGGCGAACTTTGGCGGACTTGTCTCAAATGTGATGCGTCTGACGGTGCTCTCTTTCGGGTTTAAGTACGGCATACCGCAGCACGTGGACATGCTCCTGGACGTCCGGTTTCTGCCAAATCCACACTTTGTTGATGACCTCAGACCCCTTACCGGCAAGGATGAACCCGTCAGGTCATTTGTTCTTAACAGTCAGGACACCGTGGAGTACCTGGAAAAGATGAAAGACCTGTTTAACTTTCTCCTGCCCAGGTACATCAAAGAGGGCAAGACCACGTTGACCATAGCGGTAGGATGCACAGGCGGACGACATCGGGCACCCACGATAGCCGAACAATTTGTGGAGTTCGTCAAACACCACAATCTGACCGTGGAACTGATACACAGAGATATATAGATAATCCTTGCCATAAAGGAGGACTGGCGCCATTGCAAACAGAGTAATAGTTCACCCCCCTAAGAAGAAGGAAAGAAAGGGGCGGCTCCGCCCCCCTTCAGAACCCCCTGCAAGGGGGCCAGCCCCCTTGACCCCTTCTTGCCTTGTTGACATTGAGTTGATTATACACAACATTTCAATTGTATAGCTGAACTATTACCAAACAGAGAGTTTGAGGGGAGGGTAGAGTCCTCCCCGTTGTTTACTTTATCTTTCAGGGCTTGACGTAAGCAAAGCCCTCGGTCTGACTCTTGATCAGCTCTGTGATGCCGGCGGGCACAACTCCTATGTATGGTGGCAGATTATCCACCGTTATGCACACTTCCCCTGCACACCCCAGCTTGTTCAGCGAATTGCGGCAGGCCAGAAACTTTACCCCGACCTCAGCCAGCCCCTGCATCGTCGATAACTTTGCCTCATCCGCAAAGGCCGATATGGAAGGCCCGTTGGCCAGCACCCTGACCTCTGCCATATCGGGGCTTACATCCCTGAGCAGATTGGTGACGTTGCCAAGGGCTACCTCCCACCTGTCAGGTTCGTTGACGTGAAAGATTACTTTTAGCTTTTCCATCCGTGTGTATCCTCTCTTATCTTGTTCGTTTTTTGATAAACACCCGCACCGGTGTCCCCTTAAACGGGTGTTGCTCCCTGATGATACTTTCAATATATCGCACGTGGTTTTGCTTTATGGCCTCCGGATAGTTGGCAAATATGGCAAACTGAGGCGGCTCTATCCCCACCTGCGTCATGTACAACACGCGACTCTGCCTGCCCCTGTGCGAAGACAGGGTGTTGTTTATCTGCCCTGCCAACCTGTTTAAAAACCCCGTACCTAAGCGATACTTACGTTCAGCTACAACCTCGTCTATCAACGGGAATATCTTTGTGATGCGCTTCTTGTTCAATCCCGACGTGGTCACCACCGGGGCGTATGAGGCAAAACCAAGATCACGCTCTATCTCATCCATGTATATCTTAAACACCGGTTCGGGGTCCTGTATCAGGTCCCACTTGTTGAGGAGTATGATAAGCCCCTTGCCGGTTCTGTCTACAAAGTTTATGATTTTCTTGTCCTGATCAACGATACCATCGACGGCGTCTATGAGCAGCACTACGACATCCGCCCGTTCAATACCCCTGAGTGTGCGCGAGACCGAAAACCGCTCCACGTCAACAACAACCTTACCCTTTCTGCGCATCCCTGCCGTGTCTATGAGCGTGTACTTTCTGCCATAGTACGTGCAGGGGCAATCCACGGCATCTCTGGTTGTTCCGGGCACGGCGTCAACGATCATCCGCTGTTTGCCTATCAGGGCGTTTATCAGGGTTGATTTTCCGGCATTGGGTCTGCCCACGATGGCGACCTTTGCAACGGCAGCCTCTTGCCCTGCAACCGTAGGCGTCTGCGCCCTCGCACTGGCACTGAGAAGCCTCATGCACTCATCCATCAGGTCGTCAAAGCCCAGCCCGCTCTCAGCCGATACGGGCAGAAGCGCATCCCCTATGCCAAAGAAGTCATACAACCGCTCCATTGCCCGCGGCGTGTCTATCTTGTTGACCACACGCAGGACGGTCTTGTCAAACCTGCGCAGGGTTTCGGTAAGCTCCTGGTCTAAGGGTGTGAGGCCATCCTTGCCATCAAGGAGGTGTATGACCAGGTCGGCTTCCTCGATGCCCTCGATGGCGTGTTGTCGCACCTGGTCGATCAACTCGTCGTCGCTGCCGATGACTATGCCGCCGGTGTCAATGACGGTGAACTCAGTCCCTTCCCACTGTGCGTCTTCGTAGAGCCTGTCACGCGTCACCCCGGGGAAGTCCTCCACGATGGCCCTGCGACGACCCACCATCTTGTTAAAGAGCGTGGACTTACCCACGTTCTGTCGTCCCACTATGGCGATGATCGGTCTTGCCATCTACGCCCCTACCTCAAAGATAAACTCTATCTCAATGGGTGAGTTTAACGGCAACACCTCAACGCCCACTGCCACCCTCGTGTGTCGCCCACGCTCACCCATAAGCTCGTACAGGAGGTCGCTTGCTGCATTTAACACATCAGGTTGTCTGAAAAACCCCGGGGCACTGCTGACGTAACCGGTCAACCGTATACACCGCTTGAGGGTGTCAAGGCTGCCGAGGTAGCCACGTATTACCGACAGTGCGTTTATGACGGTCTGTCTTGCCGCCTCCCTTGCCGTCTCAACGCTGACCTCAAGGTCAACCCTGCCCTCTGACAGTAGCCTGCCCTCCCAGAGGGGTAACTGCCCGCTGAGAAACAGCAGGTTGCCCACCTGCACACATGGGACGTAGGAACCCAGCGGTTTCGGCGCCTGCGGAAGCTCTATGCCAAGCCGGCTTAATTCGTTGTCTATGCTCATGATTACCTCCAATCTTCTCTGTCATCGCCATGCGTGTCCCAAAAACTTACACTCAAAAGCTACTCCTCTATTTTAGCATATTGCCAGAGCTTTTAGGGTCTTCTGTTGAAACAATTTGTTGAGCAAACATCACGCCGGATGGTGTCCTCCGTTCATAAACAATTTTTCCGTATCTTGCTATTTCTCTATAAATCATGTATGGATTGTCCTTCAATTCATTAAATCTCTCAGGAGACTCAACTATCAAATCCACTCCGGCTCCGATTCCATACAGAGACCTGTATATGGCCTGCGTAAGTTCTCTTTTATTAGCTATCTCTTTCCTTAGAATGAAGATATCATAATCACTGTCACTTTTAAAATCTCCCCTTGAGCGTGAGCCAAAGAGGATTATTTTATCAGGGTCTGCTACCTGAATAATTATCCGAATTGCCTTCTCTAATGGTTCATCCATCAAATAACCCCTTCCTTGTTTTTAACCTTGATATGTCTTTTATGCTAACATGTATTATCACCATTTGGCAATCACAAGCAGCTTGACACAACAATTATCAGTGAAAACACATGATAATTCACAGAAAACTATCATCAATGAGTATCTTCTCTATATTTCATGGTAACTATACTTTAAGGCAAGAAAGAAGGAGGGCGGCTCCGCCCCCTCCTCAGACCTCCCCTGCAAGGTGACCAGTCCCCTTGACCCCTTTATTATGCACTTGTGTTTCTTAATTTTACCATG
>NZ_JABXWD010000580.1 GCF_019173545.1 Candidatus Magnetobacterium casense
CAGTGAAGATAGAGACTGTAGACTACGATCCTTTTGCAGAAGACGGGCAACAGGTTGTTGAAGGAGGGCAACAAGGCACGACTCAACCTGTAGCCGATAATCAATCAAATACTGGTTACAATATAGAGCTTGTTGACTACGACCCGTTTGCGACAACAACGCACGGTGAACAACCTGCCCTTGCCCCTAAGCATGAGGAAGCAGGGCTGATATCCAAGGTTCGGCAGATACCGGCAGATGTATGGCGGAAGGGCGCCGAACTGGCGGAGGAATACCTGCCGGAGTCTATATCGCCAGCCGTTGGCGGCTATGCACGCACGGCATCGATAGGTCTCAGACGTACCTATGGTGGACAAGAGCCTGGTGCTGAAGATATTCAAAAGTTTCAAGAAGAAGCTCATCAGACCTTTGGTGATTATGCCGATATTCCGACGTCGTTCGTTTCCGGAGTAACGGCCAATTATACGCCACGTGTTGCACCTCCTGATGATTCCGGACGTGTTCGTGCGCTTTTACCAGAGGGTGCATATATGCTTGGTATGATAGCTGCCACGCGTGCCGGAGGTCCTATGTTGACAACAAAGGCCCTTCCTATTTTGCCTGCTATTGAGGCAATTGCAAGGAAATTAGCCCCTGAGGCACTCAAGCGGATTGCTTCTCGTGTTGCAACTGAGGGGACAGTGATGGGCGCTTATGAGGGGATTAGTCGTCCCGATGAAGGAGAAACCCGACTTGGCAATCTTGTGCATGGAGTTTCAGTTGGCGGTGCCTTTGGTCTTGGTGGCGGTGTCATAGAGAAGGCCGGTGCGGCTGTGTTTAAGCCGTTGGCACGAGCAATAGAAAAGACAGAGTCCGTGCGAAAGTTGTATCCTGTTGTTGAACGCTTGCAAGCCAAGGCTAAGGCAGGTGAGCGATTGTCTGTAGATGATGTGAAGACGATTAATGAGTTTTACACGAATAAGCTTACCGATGCAGAACAGGCGGCCTTAGATCGGTTACATCTGATGCAGAACAGGCGGCCTTAGATCGGTTACATCTGATAAGTCCTGCAACGCTAGGAGGTGCAGCCGGCGCTTTGCAGCCTGCGGATGACTTGCAGGAGCGGTTGACTAACATCGGTTCCGGAGCGGCTTTGTTTGTCGGTGTGCATGCCGCTAATCCGTCAGGGTGGAGGTTTCTGCGACGCGTTGAGAAGACCGTTGACGATGCCGGTGTTATTAGTGATTTTAATCGAAAATATTATGAGAATATGCAAAAATATGGTAACTTCAAAGATGCTTTGAAAGAGACGTTTGACGATCTTAATCTTGAGCTTCACATCAATCAAAAGGAAGCAGAGACAGGCGGAGTTGGTCTTACTGCTGAGGATTTTAAGGACATATCTGATCGTACAACGGTTCCTGTTGAACTTGTGTCATCGTATTATAATTCGTTGAAGTCAAGTCGTGCTCGTGCTGATGCAGATAACAAGATGTCAGATGAGGAGTGGTTGAGAAGCTATTTCCGTCAGCAGGGACGTTCTGAAGATGAGATAGATGATCTTGTCGTTGGTGTTTCCGGTAAAGTTGATGAAGGAGTTGTATCGCCTTCAGACAAAGTTGATAAAGGAGTTGTATCGCCTTCAGACCGTAGCGAACCTGACAAGAATGCTTCTCAACCACTCCTCATCTGACATCTTGTTATCTGCATCAGCACGAGCACGACTTGACTTCAACGAATTATAAT
>NZ_JABXWD010000581.1 GCF_019173545.1 Candidatus Magnetobacterium casense
ACACTTATGGCTAGGCCAGGGGGTCGCCTGGGGGGGCGGACGATAGAGCCCCCTCGGGCATAGGCTCTGCGGAGCGAAGCGAAGTCTCTAAAACGGATTTTCTATTACTATTAAAGAAAATCCAAACATTATACAAATGGCTGGATTAACAACGGCGTTTTGGGAATTCACGATTAACAATTATACGCCGACAGATATCGCCCTCTTACAGCAGGGCTACCCCGATCAGCTACGGCAGCTTGTCTACTCTAGGGAAATTGGGGAAGATGGTACGCCTCACATCCAAGGGTATGTTAGGCTACTCAGACAGCAGCGCCTGTCGTACGTCAGGAAACTGTTCCCGCGGGCACATTTCAAGGCGATTACGTGTGAGGTTTATAATCTCAACGCGCAACGATATCCTCAAAAACAGGACGATACGTCCGACGGTCATGTCGTGATCTCCAACAACGCATTTCCCGATCCAATTACTGAACTCTTGGAGGTAATTGATGAGGCGATGGGAGACGATATGAAAACGGAAAAGGAACTTGCTGCTGAGATATTAGCAACAGAGTTCACACGGGTAATAGAACGGCCAGCACGCGCAAAGTTCTATGTGTCCGCAGTATACACAAAGGTGAAGGAACGTTTCCTTCATCAACTAATTGTGGCCGTACGTGAGCGCAGAATCAAAGAAAACGAGGCACACACACACACACACACACAAGACGAAACCTCGTCTGAGTGTAGTAATATAACAGATGAAGCTCCGCAGCGGAAAATCGTATTCAGCAGCAGCATCGGCGCAGGCAGCGACTGGGAAGACGGTCAAGATCACGAAGAAGGTTCGTGTGAAGAAGATGGGGGATCAACTGAAGGCTCAGGTAGCACTTGCGGTGAAGACAGCGATGGATCGCGGTGTTGAGAATAAGGTTATCGGCTGGGCCCCAGAGAACCTGGTCGTACATAACTCTGCTATTAGCAATGGAGATTGCGTCCCTATCATGGGAGTAATCAAGCAGGGGACAGAGTCCTATGAGCGCATCGGCGATAAGATCAAGCCGAAGCGTCTGCGCGTGAGTGGTATTGTTTCAATCCAGTCTACGTCGTTTAACACTTCTCAGAATCTCTATGCGCGCATCGTGATTGCGTCGCAGAAGACTATCAAGACTGGTGCTTTTGTCGGGACGGCGCTACAGCAGACAGCGTACCTGCTGAAGCCTAATTTCCCGTCTCTGCCTCAGACTAGTTTTTCGGGACAGGCGGACGAGTTCAACTGGCCCATCAATACGGACTTGTTCCGTGTCTATATGGATAAGATTGTGAAACTATCTCCTGTCTATACGCTTACGGCAAACCAGTCCGTTTGCCCTACACCGACTACGGCATTCCGCTGGTCGTATACATTCAAGTCGCTGCCGACTGCTTTTACCTTTGATGATTCCAATCCCGATTGGGTCAACAACTTTGCGCCATTCCTGGCGATGGGCTACGGTTATGCTGACGGCACGGGCCCTGATGTAGTTGCGACGAAGTTGATTAGCAACGTATACTCTGCGCTGTCTTATGAAGATGCGTAAACTCTAACGGAGGAGTAAGGCCGCGGTCTAAGCGGGCTCACGGACGACGTACACTTATGGCTAGGCCAGGGGGTCGCCTGGGGGGGCGGACGATAGAGCCCCCTCGGGCATAGGCTCTGCGGAGCGAAGCGAAGTCTCTAAAACGGATTTTCTATTACT
>NZ_JABXWD010000582.1 GCF_019173545.1 Candidatus Magnetobacterium casense
GCATTTGCTGAACACCCCGTTTTGGGTGAAAAGTGGCAGCACACCCAATTTAAGATGTCTCCATAAAGTATAACCTGACAATTTCTTTTATTGCCTCAAGTTGTTCCTTGGTGACTTCCTTCATGTCGTACTTATCCCTGAAGGCGTTGAACTTCTCCGGCTCGTCTGTAAAGAACCTGATCTCTTCTGAGTGATAGCCCCTATCTTCAGGCCGATGGACTTCAATTCTCCCACCGATATACCCTCGATAATCAGGGTTCATTACAGCTTCTTCTACGAAAGAGATGTAAGTCTTCTTTTGTGTGGTCATACCCTGCAATTGAGTGGTTTAACCACTCAGAGTATTGTGAATCGGATTTTCTGCCCATACGCAACAGTTAAACATCCGGCAATGTGTCAGGAGGATTCGCCTGAAACTTGGTCTTCTCTTCTGCGTATGCCTTCTCGAACTCTTCTGCCGTCATCTTCCCCATGGCGATGAGGGTAAAGACAGCCTGTAAGAGTAACTTCGCTATTTCAACGTAAGGGTTCATGTCAGCCTCCTAACTTCGTACCAAGCCTATTCAAAAGGCTCAGAATCAAGGGTTCAAGGGTTGGTGGGATGGTGACATTCTGCTCCACAGCCATCTTGTAGGCATCTATCAGTGGATAGACTTCCACCATGACAGCCTTCTTTGCTCTGAGTAGCTCCTTATCCTTGTCCGTTAAGTTGGGCATGACTGCCTGAATCCTGTACTCCGCATCCGCCTTATTGTAGGTCGCCAGGAAGAAGTACGCCTTCTCCTTGGGTGTCATCGTGCTGTAGTCCTTGATGCCTACAGTGGCGCAAGCTGTTGCGAAAACTATACAAATAAGTATAAGTGTAGAGACTTTGGCAATTCGCATAAAAACCTCCTATTTAGGTTGACCATTCGGGAGGGGACTCTGTTTCAGGTAAGAGAACATCCCGAAAGCACCCGCCACAACTAAAAGCACACCAAAGTTTTTAGCTGCCCCTGGTTGTAGAGGATTAAAGGTGATAGGATCAACGATTGCAGCCGTAGCAGCCGATGCTACACCATTAATCACTGCTGCAATTAACCCCTTGAGCCATACTGTCCAATTCATATTTCCACCTCCTGCCACAGAATAGTTTGAAAATCCTTCGAGTACAGATAGAACCTCGGTGTGATAAAGGTCTCTTCTTCAGGTGTCAGATGATACCCTGCGTCCCAGAACATCCAATAGGGTAGCTCGGAGCAGTACCACGCATCCTCGTCTTCAAGTGCCTTGATGCCCGTGGCAAACCCAAGCCAAGCAAGCCAATCATAGCCGTGGCAATAGAGTTGTTTTTGGTTTATCCAGGCTATCATTTCCCCGACCTTCTCCACCGGAATCTCTTGGTTGAACCTGCATACTGTCTTGTACCTGTCCCCGTAGTCCTGGATGTTGCGGTTAAGGATGCCCCCGATAGTCGGGTCCCAGATGTCCCCCAACTCGTTCTTGGCTATGACGCAGTGGGTGAAGAGGGATTTAGTCCAGGCGTAGATTACAGCGTCAGCGATGTTGGTCTTATCACCTTCGAGAAGAATCACATCTAACGTCTTTAGTCTCATCAATGATGCCCCCTAAACATCCACCACAAGAGATACAGTGGAATTGAGAAAACAACTGCAATAAAAATTATGATAACAAGGACTCTCACTCGTAGTGTCCTTTGTC
>NZ_JABXWD010000583.1 GCF_019173545.1 Candidatus Magnetobacterium casense
TCAACAGGCTCACTCACAGGAGCATCGTCAAGCAGATCAATCAAAGACGAAGGAGCGCACACAACCTCACGTACGGCATCATCGTGAGTATGTAACTCAGCTACAGCCTTGTTAACCTCGGGCGTCAAGACACGTTCAGCCGTAGCAAGTGCACGAGCAACCGCGCGAGCGGTAACCAACATTGGATTTTGCCAATTCTCAACCACACAACTCTCTTTATGCTCACTCCCGTCCTTTAAGATGCGAGCGACCTCGAAAGCCGCCTCAACACCACCCATCGAAAACTTCGAGACTACAATCTTAACAACTCGTCCCTTTTGAGAGCGTTTGCGTGTATTCCACGTAATGATATCACCAACCTGAAATTGCGAAACGAGCAAAGCAAGCCCATTTTCCACCCGATTTTTTATCACATTCAAATCGCGAATTGTGTCGAGTAATCTAATCCGATCCGTATTGAGTGCATCAAAAATCATTTTGCCATCAGGCATCGTCTGCAACTTAGACTTGCCCGGACTCGCCTCCGCTGACTCAATCGCAGGAAGTGACGACATGTTACAGGAGTACGAGATTTTTAAATCAGAAACCATTACTTTCTCCTTCCTTTTTTATCTTCAATTTTCACGAAAGTAGCGTAGTCCGCACCCTTGATTTCGATCAGCTTCATCCTGCATCGTTCACACACAGACATTGCTCCTTTAAGACCTTCTGGACCTGGTTCTCGCTCCGTAGCAACATATACAGCAGCATTCTCACAACGCACGAGCCCCGGTACACCTCCAAACGTCATAAAGTTATTACCATTGGGTACGAGAGTTTGACACCGCTGATAATCAACAGGTATCAACTTTACTTTCTTGCGATTCACCTTCTCCGCCGCTTTCATCTTTTTAACTAACTTCGCCTGGTTGTCTAGCATTTGGTGAATCAACTTTTTTCTCTTGCGGTCCGCGTTTTTCTTGACCCGTTCCAGCCGTTTCATCCAAGCTTCTGGAGATTTAAACACATCAAGACGCCTTTTACCACCATCATACTCATTGAGCAACTTCGCATAATGGAGCTGAAGCTCTAACGACGCCTTAAGCGCATCGTAAAGCTTCTTAATCTGTTTACCGTAGTGAACAGCACACTTATCCGTCTCAGATCCCGTCATTTCTCATTCTCCTTTTTTAATCTCGGGGCGAGAGGAGTTGAACCTCCGCCCTCTTGCTCCCAAAGCAAGCGCTCTGCCAAACTGAGCTACGCCCCGATTCAAACTAAGCCAGATGCTCCCAATTTGAGATGCCACCAAGAAGATGTGTAATCTGCGCACCTTCAAGGGAATCTAAAGTTGAATGCACGATCTGACGATTGATCGGCTCGTTTCCACGAACCAAAAAGAAATGCTTGCAGGTGCACACTATATCCTCAAACTCCATAGCAGAATGAATCGGTCCAAATTTTACTAGTTTACAAATAAAAGGCTCACCATCTCCAGGCGCCGGCGTGACTCGAAACATAGACCCTTCCTTGAATCGAGCAGGTTTATCATCCTTAACACGTACACGCGCCCAACCCTCACCTGTCATTATCTTGAATACATCGTTATCCACAAAGAATGCGCGCGTAACGCTCGCGTCATCTTCGTTCCCCTCCAATGGCGGCAGAAGACTTTCAGGCGGATCCTCATCTATCCACCCAATTGCGCGCA
>NZ_JABXWD010000584.1 GCF_019173545.1 Candidatus Magnetobacterium casense
TGCAACATGGGCGGGCGCGATTGGGAATAATAATTTATATTGGACAAGGTGTATAACAGGTAGGCTATGGCGGATTCATCGGGACCACTTGTAGACGTAGAAGAAGGTATTAAGGTAATACCGGGGGCAAATGTCATCGTTGCACAGTTGGAGAAACTCCAGATAGACAAGCTGATCAACTGGGGCAGGAAGTCCTCGTTGTGGCCAATGACCTTTGGCCTGGCCTGCTGCGCCATTGAGATGATGGCAACGGGGGCAAGCCACTATGACCTGGACAGATTCGGTATAATATTCAGGGCCTCGCCACGGCAGGCCGACTGCATCATAGTGGCCGGAACGGTTACCAAGAAAATGGCGCCCATTGTCCGGAAGGTCTACGATCAGATGCCCGAACCAAAGTACGTCATAGCGATGGGCAGTTGTGCCTGCTCCGGTAACGTCTACCGCACATACAGCGTGGTGCAGGGCTGTGATACCTTCCTGCCCGTAGATGTCTACATACCGGGTTGTCCGCCACGACCGGAGGCCCTTATGCACGGCATCATCAAGCTACAGGAACTCATATCCAGGGAGACAATGCGATGGACCCCGCTGAAATAGCAGCAGAACTCAAAGAACGATTTGTCGATGAGGTCGTCCACATAAGCAAGTTTAGAGGGCAGGTGGGCGTGTATCTGAAAAAGACCCGCATTGTCGATATTGCGCGATATCTGCACGACGCTCCACAGTACAGCTTTGATTACTTAAAGGACCTCTGCGGGGTTGACTATATGGATCTAAAGGTGCCACGCTTTGAGGTGGTCTATCATCTGTACTCAGTGCGTCAAAGGCATATGCTGAGATTAAACGTGCAGGTGTCTGAAAACGCCCCCGATATAGACAGCGTAGTGGACATATGGGCTGGTGCCAACTGGCACGAGCGTGAGTGCTACGACATGTATGGCATAGTGTTTAATAATCACCCCGACCTCAGGAGAATCCTTATGCCCGAGGACTGGGAAGGTCATCCGCAGCGGAAGGACTATCCCATGGCAGGCCCGGAAGAAGAGTGGCGCGGCTTTAAAGAGGTCGAAAGAAAGGCCGAGGAGTTTAAGAAGTACCAATGGAACCAGACAAAGACCTAAAAACACGCGAGATGGTCATAAACATGGGACCGCAGCATCCCTCAACACACGGCGTGCTGCGACTCAAACTCAACGTGGATGGCGAAACGGTCGTCAAGTGTACCCCATACGTGGGATATCTGCACAGGGGAACCGAAAAGCTCGCCGAATCCATGACCTACATACAGGTGATCCCGCTGACCGACAGGCTTGACTACATCTCATCGATGACCAACAACGTCGGATACTGTCTTGCGGTTGAGAGGCTTTTTGACATAAACGTCCCCCTGAGGGCAAAGTACATCCGAACGATGGTCAGCGAGCTGTCGCGGATATCGAGTCACCTGCTGTGGCTCGCCACTCATGCCCTTGACATCGGGGCGATGACCGTATTCTTATATGCCTTCAGAGAGAGGGAGTGCATTATCGACCTCTTTGAGATGCTGACCGGGGCTCGTCTGACGGTGACTTATCCGCGCATAGGCGGGGTCAAGAGCGATGTGACACAGGAGTTCATAGACACGGCCTATGCCTTTGCCGAGGGCTTCCCGGAGAAAATACAAGAGTATGAGACGCTTATAA
>NZ_JABXWD010000585.1 GCF_019173545.1 Candidatus Magnetobacterium casense
TCACTTTTTTTTGCTTCTTATTTGCTGTTTTATATCTCTTGACCAATACCTTTGTTATTGCTTGCCTCTCTTTCATCTTTAACGACATATTTGCCTCCTATAATGTTGTTATATGAGGTTTATTATAATTTCGTATAGATTTTTATGTGAGGCAACGAGTCTTACTTCGTATAGATTTTAGATGAGGCAATTGGGCTCCTATCTTTTTTTAACGCACAGGGGGTAAAATATCCGGTATGGATATTGTTTACATAGAGTGCGCCAGTGGGGCCAGTGGTGACATGCTCGTAGGGGCGATGATTGACCTGGGGGTGCCCATTGACTACCTCAGAGACAACCTATCCTTCCTGCCAATTGGACGCGACTGCATCAGTTGCAAGGGCGTCTTGCGCGGCGGACTCAAGGGCACCAAGTTCGACGTCTGTATAGAAGATAACCACAACAGCGCCACCAAATGGTCAGACGTTGAGAGAATTATCAATGCCTCGACACTCAAAGATGGGATCAAGGAGCGGGGACTGCGGATTTTCAAGGGACTCTTTGCCGCCGAGGCAAGCGTGCATGGCACCTGCTACGACCAGACACACTTGCACGAGCTTGGCGCCATCGACTGTCTTGTGGACATCCTGGGATACCTCCTGGCCGTTGACTATCTCGGTATCGAGCGACAGTTCGTATCCCCGGTAAACGTGGGAAGCGGTATCGTAAAGACGCAGCACGGCATCCTGCCCGTCCCCGCGCCGGCCACGGCAGAGCTGCTCAAGGGGATGCCTCTGTACGCTACCAACATCAACGCAGAGCTTACAACCCCTACCGGGGCGGCCATCATAAAACATGAGTGTAGCGCAGTTGCCCACATGCCGCAGATGACGGTTTCGGCCATCGGCTGTGGGGCAGGGCAGAGGGACTTCCACAACACCCCAAACGTACTGAGGGTCTTCAGGGGTGAGGCGCCCGATACTGTGCAACCGGAAATTGCCGTACCAAAGATTATCGTCATCGAAACCAACATAGACGACATGTCCCCGCAGTTGTACGAGCCGCTGATGACAAGGCTGTTTGAGGCTGGAGCGTTGGATGTCTTTCTCACGCCCATTATCATGAAAAAGGGCAGACCGGCCATCAAACTGACAATTATAACACCCGTCGATATACGAGAAGCGCTGACGGGGATCGTCTTTGCCGAAACGACGACAATCGGCCTGCGCTACTACGGGGTAGAACGACAGACCCTTGAGCGTCAGACGACAACGGTTGCGACCCCCTATGGCGACGTGCGGGTAAAGACCGCCCTCCACGAGGGACGTGTAACAAACGTAGCGCCGGAGTTTGAGGACTGCCGGGCGCTTGCAGACAGACACAACGTGGCCGTCAAGGACGTATATGCGGCGGCTTTGCAACAGGTCAATGGCATTGGGGAGAGGCAAGTACATTAAGGCGGTGATTGCCGTGCTGGTTATCGTTGCTGCGGTAGTGGGGTGGTATTTCTACAACAAAGCCCACAGGCAGGCTGAGATCAAACCGCTTGACACAGCGACGGTGAAGCGTGCAGACCTTGCCAGTGTCGTGGTGGAGACCGGCATCATCAAACCCCAGGTGGGGGCCATGATAAAGATAGGTGCCAGGGCTACCGGGACAATCACGCACATGTATGCCCGCGTTGGCAACCAGGTCAAAAAGGG
>NZ_JABXWD010000586.1 GCF_019173545.1 Candidatus Magnetobacterium casense
GTTTACAAAGACATATTGCCCAACTATGGCCACTGCGTCATACTCTTTGACCTTGCTGCCATCGGGAAGTTCCCTTTTTCTGCGAATATAACAATCGGTTACATGCAGAAGAGTTTAAGAATGATCTGGAAGAGTTCAGGTCGTATTTCCCTGAGTACAAAGACTGTAAGCTGATAGGCATCCTTGCAAGTCTCTACGTTGAACCGACTGTACTCGTACATCTGGAAAAACAAGGCTTCCTGGCATTAGGCGTCGGGGATGAACTTATGGAGGTGAAGAGCTCCATAGGCTTCAAACCAAAAGAATGGTAGCCAAAAACAAAGAAATGGAAAATCTTGAAGAACACACTAAGACCATAAAACACAGGAAGGATAGACACGAAGGTACATTATGACGATGGATGACAAGAAACGAACAGAGTTGATGGATTACCTAAGGGCAAAGGCGCTGTGGGTCAGGCGGGAGACGCTGAAGATTCACGCAATATCTTCGGAGACGAGGGTGGCCTCGTCTATGTCGGACGTGGAGATATTTGTTGCGCTGTATTATGGCGGGGTCTTGAGGTTTGACCCCAAAAACATCACATGGTCTGACAGGGACAGACTGATCGTGAGCAAGGGACACGGGGCTATTTCGCTCTATCCCATATTTGCCGACACCGGGTACTTTGACATGGCGGAGCTGACGACAATAGGCAAGGCCGGCTCCTTCCTGGGGGGTATTCCGGACCCGATAATCCCGGGGCTTGAGACGGTCAACGGTTCCCTGGGGCACGGCCTGGGCGTGGCATGTGGCGTAGCCCTGGCGTTGAGAAAAAAAGCCCCCAACGCAAAGGTCTTCGTCCTGTTGGGCGACGGTGAACTCTATGAGGGTTCCGTGTGGGAGGCCATCATGTTTGCCGCACACCACAGGCTGGGCAATCTCAACCTGATCGTTGACAACAACAAGATTTGTATGCTCGATTACTGCAAGAACGTCCTTGACCTGGGCTGCATCGAAGACAAGTTCAGGGCCTTTGAATGGGACACCAGCACCGTCAATGACGGCCACGTCATCGAGGACGTCTACGATGCCCTCATGGCACTCAAGGCAGACACCGGAGACAGGCCCAACGTCCTGGTGGCAAACACCATCAAGGGCAAGGGTATCCCGCAACTGGAAAACGACTCCCTATGTCATATTAAGTCATTAAAGGTCCAGGAGATCAATAACCTGTTAGAGGTGATGCAATGAGCATGGTGGCACAGAGCATAGGACAATCAAAGACAATGAGGGACGCCTTCATAGAGCGTCTCTATGACAAGATGGTTCAGAATGAGGGCATCTTCTTCCTTGCAGCCGATTTCGGCTCCCCTGCCCTGGACAGGGTGAGGGCCGACTTCCCCAATAGATTCATAAACGTCGGGATCGCCGAACAGAACCTCATAAACATAGCAACCGGCCTGGCGCTTGAGGGATGTACCGTCTACGCCTACGCTATAGCGCCGTTTCTGACCATGCGCGCCTACGAACAGATACGGGTCAACCTGTCGCTGTTTTCGGAGCTGAAACACCTCAACGTCAACCTCATAGGTGTCGGCGCCGGATTGAGCTACGACGTCTCCGGCCCCACGCACCACTGTGTTGAGGACATCGCCATAATGCGCCTCCTGCCAAACTTCCACGTCCTCTCACCAAGTGAC
>NZ_JABXWD010000587.1 GCF_019173545.1 Candidatus Magnetobacterium casense
TTTAGGTATGGTATAATCCATACCTGGAAACTTAAAAACCGAAAGGAGTTTACGACATGACTGATGAGAACGTTCTGCCTGTTTCGCAAGGACAGGATGAAGGCGGGCAGCCTTCGCCTGACACCTCAGGAGCAGACGACAGACCCATTAGCAGGATTGAATTTCAAAAGGCAATTGATGAGTTGGCTAACAAGTTGTCAAGCGAAGTTCAATCCTTATCCGACAAGGCCACAGCCAGGCTGAATAAAGAGGTTAGCGGCAAGCTGAGCCAAACCATTGACGAAATCGCAAAAGAGAAGAAGCTCGATGAGGAACAAGTAGCTTCTCTCAAAAAGCAATTTCTTCAAGAGGAAGCCAGCCGCTACTTAGAGAAGCAGCCGGATAAGGGTAGCCCACCCAGTTCGCGTACTGCTTCGCAGCCCGACCAGAAAGCCATCGCGGAGGTAGACACCTGGTTGCGCAACCGTATGGACGAGACCGGGATTGCTTTGTTTGACAATGATCCTGAGGTCACGGCGGTGAAGTTCACGCCTAACGACACTCTGGAGGATCTGAAAGAGAAGTGGGACGAAGCGATCCAGGCGAAAGCCAATAGGCTGGGGCGCACGTTGCCAGACGGTAAGCCCGCACCACCTCGTAGTCCGGGGATGGTGGGAGGTGGTCCGGCAGGCAATACAGCGGAGCGGTTGACAACGCAGTTGGAGGCTCTTGATAGAAAGCCTACCAAGACTAAATCTGAATGGGCTGAATACCAGAGATTATCAACTGAGTTGGCGCAACTGCTAAAAACAAGATAGGGACTGGCGCGTGCCAGTCCAAAGGAGACTGACACATGACTGTTCAGACAACTTCAACTCTGTCTAACAGCATTCGCAGCGTTTATAAGAGCAAGTATGCCCTCGGGCAGAAACCTCAGAAAGTGTACGATCAGGCGGCTATGGATTACACGTCCGTTTACCCGGACGGTAAATCTATGGACGAGTTGATGCAGTCGGACTATATTTACCTTCCCTTCCTGGGAGTAATGGCACCTTCTACTTCGGCAATATCCCAAGTGGGAGATGTAAGTCCCCAAACGTTACGCGATGCTAAGACAGGTATTACTTGGACCAGCCGGGGCGACGCCCTGCAATGGTCAAAACAGACCGATATTCAACTCTATTCCGACTACGCCGCCGCAGCTTTTCAGCGGGTAGGTGAAGCCGCCGGAGTGTCTATCGACTTACTGGCACAGGAAGCAGCCCTGCAAGGCTCGTTGGTGAAGCGCTATGTTGCACGCGCCTCATTAGATGCAGGCAGTTCAGAACACCGCGCCAGCGACAGCATCTTCCCGCAAGCGGAAGTGATGCTAATGGACTTGGGCGCGCCTGGATTAGCGGGTGACGATGGCAGCCTGGATACCTTAATGTGCATCCTGCACCCATTCCCGTTCCACGACATCCGCGAGAGCGGCAACGTTGACACCATCGGTATCTACCAGGACAAGGGTATTCATCTAAACTACGAACTCGGGCAAATTGGCAAGACCCGCCTGGTCGTGACCAGGAACGCCAAAGTGTTTGGTGCGGCTGGCGCAGACAACTCATACAATGTAGCCACGACTCTGAGCGCGGCAGCTAACCAACTGGCAACCTCGATCACAACCACCGATGACGAATCATCCGACCTCGGCAACACTACC
>NZ_JABXWD010000588.1 GCF_019173545.1 Candidatus Magnetobacterium casense
CGAGTTTTTTCGGGTATCAAAATTGCCTGCATACAAGAAAGAAAGGGGCGGCTCCGCCCCCCTTCAGAACCCCCCGCAAGGGGACCAGTCCCCTTGACCCCATTATTTCACATTCAAATATCATGCCTGAAAAAACCTGCGTCATTTCAGTATAACAAAATTTTTCAACATCCATATGCCCTGTTGTCATATCAATGGCAGTAGATGTAAAATAGAGACCGTTGCCTATGAAGACCACAATTGAAGGAACGCTCATGAGGTTTGGGCAGATGCACTTTGTTGTGCCAAGATCGTGTTTGATGTTGTTTTGGTTTTTTTCGTGTGTTGTGTTCATGTGCCTGTTGCCTGGATGCAAGAAGGGTGAGCTACCCCCGGCGCCTGCGGAGAAGACCATCAACGTCATCACCGCCCCTGCGTTGAAGGCCACACTCAGGGCGTTTGTTGAGGCAACGGGGTCGCTTGAGCCATTTGAGCGAGTAACGGTCAGCAGCGAGGTTGATGGCATTCTGTCGCAACTGACCGTGACCGAAGGAGCACGGGTATCAAAGGGTGCGGTGCTTGCCAGGGTCAACGACAGCGACTTAGCCCTGTCCCTTAAGAGCGCCGAACTTGCCGTGACTCAGGCCGAGGCATCGCTGACCAACCTCAGGGGCGAGTTCCAGCGCAAGAGCGACCTGTACAAAGACCAGCTCGTAACAAAGCAACAGTTTGACGACATCTCCACACGTCTGGCCATCGCCCAAGCCGAGGTGGGAAGGGCAAAAGCCGCAATGGAGCTCTCACGACAGAGACTGGACAAGACGACCATTTACAGTCCGCTCGGTGGTGCGGTTGAGGTCAAGAAGGCATCCGCGGGGGATTACGTCCGAAACGGCACCCCCCTGGTGACGATCATCCAGACTGACCCCGTCAAGCTGAACTTCACGGTGCCCGAAAAGGCTGCCCGGATGCTGCACAAGGGACAAGAGGTGACCTTTAGCGTTGATGCGTTGCCACAGGGGCAGTTCATCGGAAAGGTCAGCGTCATCTACCCTGTAGTTGACAAGAAGACCCGCACGCTTGAGGTTGAGGCACTCGTAAGCAATGCCGATGGCGCACTGAGGCCGGGGTATTTTGCCCACGTGACGCTCTATACGGGGCAGCCGCGTGAGGTCATCGCAGTCCCTGCCACGGCGCTGCTCTATGAGGGCGATAGCGTTAAGCTATACGTCGTTGACGGCGACAAGGCCGGCCAAGTGTTGGTGAAGGTTGGACAGTCCTTTGCGGATGAGAACTCCGGAGAATTAACCGAAATAACACAGGGCATTACTGCCGGGCAGTCCGTGGTAGTGGTCGGACAGCAGGGCCTCTTTGACGGGGCCAGGGTGAAGGTACAAACGGCGCCCAAAGGAGATAAGTAACATGTGTCATGCCTGAAAAAACTGCGTCATTTCAGTATACGTGTATTTTTACAGTGTGTCAGGGTGGGCAGATTTTTTATCCGGTTTGATCGGGTTATTCTGGTTGCGAGGTCTGGTAGTTGAGTTGAGTATGGGAATGCACATTGTCGGTATACTGATCGGATTCGAGTTTTTTCGGGTATCAAAATTGCCCGGATAGAAGAAAGAAAGGGGCGGCTCCGCCCCCCTTTAGAACCCCCTGCAAGGGGGCCAGCCCCCTTGACCCCATTATTTTGTC
>NZ_JABXWD010000589.1 GCF_019173545.1 Candidatus Magnetobacterium casense
GCACAGGGCTATGTCGGCCACAGGTTTATCTGAGCGTCACAAACTCGGCGCTGGGATTTACCAAGTCGTACTACGTCCAGATTCACAGTACACCCTTGACCGCCGTTAGATACGATAGCGAGCAAGACCCGGCTACGTTGACGGACTTCGCTATCCTGAAGAAACCTTTGTATAAGGACTCAATAGACAACGTGGTAGCCATCTCGCCAGACTACCTGAAGCCCCTAAACTATAATCCGACAACAGGCAACCTCACCATAGGTGGTTTTATCAGCGCGGCGCCGTTAGCTTTCAACGTGGAATATTACCATGCTGAGGACAAAACCTATAACTTGAGCTACTGGGTGCCCCGCGAAGATGCCTTAGAGCCGGGGTTCAGCGCCCCGCCACCTGAGTGCGCTGACTGGGTGGAAATGCCTGAAAGTGTAATCGTCCCGGCATTTGTGACCAAGGCAGTACCTATAAAAGTAACCGTCCCCCCGAATGTGATATTGGAGCCTACGCGCTTTGAGTTCTGGGTGGTAGTCCGTGAAGCAGAGGCAACCGAGGGCGTGATGATGGTTGAGGGAACCCTTAAAGGTGTAACCCAAAAGACTCAGTATATCCAGCAATGGCTGGTGTCGTTGGAGTAAGAATTTGAGACTTAGAATACTGGCTGTGATGCTCATAGTGGGAATGTACCTGCTCATCCCTGTTGTGAGTCTTGCAGCCACAGCGCAGGTTATCGTGATTACAGCGAGCCCCATCCAGGGCAACGAGTGTGTCACTGACCTTGGCATGGAGTTCACCCTGCCGGATGAGGTGAGTTTCTGGTGGACCCCTGCCCAGACAGGTAATGGCACCAAAATTGTTATGACCGTGGGAGACTGGCCCCAGGACTGCGAGGATGGGCTGGTTGTCTACGAGGGCAACGAAACCACTACGAGCCAAACCATTGACACTGACGATCTCGTGATAGGACTTTACTATCACGTTTACAACATAACAGAGGGCGGGAATTGCTCGACCTGCTATGCCACTGGCAGCGTGATAGCCAGCGATTCCATTGATACTGGGGGAGCTGGGAACGTCACCATAAACACCGCTGGCTTAGACGACATGGCTGACATTATGAGGACAGGGCTGATATTCGGCACCTTATTTATCTTGGGGATTGTGGGAGCTGTACGCCACTCGCTGACTGGCTACTTGGGGGGAATTATAGGCTTGAGCCTTTCCTTGGCTTACATGCAGGACCAGATAGGTATGTACTTGGTGATACCGATGATTGTGATTATCCTGGGGCTGGGGCTTGCTCTGGTAAGGGATGCCTGGACTCAAGGGGTTGAGATATTCTGACCGAGAGGGGGTGAGGCATGGCTATAAGGAAAGCGCCGTATGCCATAGGAACTGGTGCTGGGACTACTGACCAGCCTTGGGTTTATGTCTCGGCTGGCTATTATGTTCACCCTGACGACCTAGCAGCGTATTATGCCCAGTCAGGTTCTCCCACGCCAATATCAATACCGGGACAACCCGCGCAGCCTATTAAGTTACCTACAATTAGTGTAATGGATGAATACGAAGCAGCTATGGCGGCACCAACTGCCAAAATAATAACTGGGCAACCTGCGATCCGCTTACCAAGCGTTATGGACCCCTACGAAGCGGCTATGGCTGCGGCACC
>NZ_JABXWD010000059.1 GCF_019173545.1 Candidatus Magnetobacterium casense
TGACACAGATGGGCGCAAAATACCATTTCTTGTCATTCCCGTGAAAACGGGAATCCATTTTCAAAAACCGCATAAAAAGCCAGTTAATAAAAAAGTGCAAAAGTATAGTATAACAATGTTTTTAACACTGTCTGTAAAAAAAACTACGGAAAGGCGATCTTCATCCCGATGTTGTCAAATGAGGCCTTGACAATCTCCGACATGTCGTTTACGATGCTTGCATAATCGGCCGTATTACACCAGACGTTTATTTCGAATTTTGCCGTGTCGTCGTTAAACTCAATGACCTTGATGGTTGGTTCCGGGGTGCTCAGGATGCGTTTATCCATCATCATCAGGTTGTTTAATATATCCCTGGGTTTTTGGAAGTCGTCACCGCAGTTGATCTTAAACGTCATATCCACGCGCCGCTGTGCTGCCGTTGAGAGGTTCGCAATTACCCCACCCGATAGTGGGCCGTTAGGGATGATAATCGTCCTGTGGTCAGAGGTAACAATTACTGTATGAAATATCTGCACCTCTTCTACCTTACCCGTAAACCCCTGGGCCAAAATAGTGTCGCCAACCTTAAAAGGTTTATTGAACAAGATTAAGACCCCTCCGGCAAAGTTGGCCAGACTTCCACGCAAGGCCAATCCAACAGCCAACCCCGCAGCTCCAAGTATGGCCACAAACGACGTCGTAGCAATACCAATCATCGAGGCAACACTGATAAAGAGCAAGACCTTCAACAATATCCCCAGCAGGCTCCCCAAAAACGACTGCAACGAAGGCTCCAGCTTTCCCAGACTCATGGCCCGCATCACGCCACTCACAAATACCTTGATCGCCCTCAGTCCCAGAAACAACACAACAATGGCAAGCAAGAATTTTGGTGCATAGAGCATCAGCAACCCAATAGCCTTGTCTAAATAAACATGTACGTCACCCATACTACCTCCATTGATATTTCAGTTTCTATAGCCATCGCCACAAGGATATCACAAATACAAGCAGAAAAACAATGACGAGATTCATGTAGGCCAGGACGTAAAACACCCTCATGTATACGGGCATCTCATGCGTTGTCTCTGTTACAGTCAGCTTTCCTGCAATGGGCACCCTCTTTAACACCTCATCGGAGTGAGGCGCAGTCTTAAGGAGTTCCGTCATATCGATACCGGCCTGATGTTTTCTGGCGTGGTTGCCATTTTTCCACATCCTGCTGTTTGAGACGTCATAGACGCTGCCATTATATCCGACGTAGGCGGCCTTGCCGTCTTTGCCATCAAAGTTGGCGAGTTCATCGGGCGTGTATGTGTCCTTTTGCTCACCGGGGGCCTTCTTTAAACTTTTTTTCAGCCTCGGGCCTATCACAAATATCACAACAATCGCCGATGCAACCATAACCAAAAACAGGGCTATCTTTATCGACAACAGTATCCCAAACCGCGTGGTATACATGACCTCAAGGGAAGATACTCGCGCAATGGTCAATAATATCCCCGTTACAAGCATAATCACGATTGAAGATATCCCTATCCGTAGCTCCCCCCTGGGCAGCCCCTTGGAGGCATACGCCGGCTTTAACAGGATGTGGACGTAGAAGATCGCCCCAAACCATATGATTGCCGTCAACATGTGGATATATCCCACGATAAGCCTTATTATCCTCTGTGCCGTCGTCACGGACTTGTACAGCCCCTTGTCTTTAAGCGTATCCCTGAACCGTTGACCCTCGGCTGTCAGAGTTGAACCTCCTCTGGGTTCAACATGGCAGGAGAGACAGTCCTTGCCAGTTTGTCCCGTATACTCGGGTATCGCCAGGGAAGTCAACGGCAATCCCAAAATTACCACGATTAATGTCATACACACCCTGTATATCATATTGTTACAATAGCACGGTTCATTAACTTATGACAATAGCAAATAGTATTAAGCATAATGGGGTCAAGGGGACTTCTTTCTGGCCGGGGCGCCTCGCCCCTCCCCTTGCGGGGGAGGTCTGAGGAGGGCCAGGTGCGACCTGGAGCGCCAAGAAGCGGAGCCGCCCTCCTTCTTTTTTTTGTAGCGTTTATGATGGAGAACAAATTTACCGTTACGCAAAAGCATAGTGGAAATATGGTAGAATAATCATGAATAATTTAAGCAAGCTCCGGTGTATTACAGACATTGCCGTGTGTAACGTGAATTATTAAGGAGATATAGAGTTTATGACTATGACTATGGATGCGGAACAATTAGCACTGCTAAAGGACTACATGGGTGCATACCGCAAGAGCAGGGTGCTGTTTACCGCCACCAACCTGCGGGTCTTTGACCGACTCACCGAACCGACGACGGCGCAGGAGGCAGCGCGATGCCTCGGTACCGATGAGCGTGCTACAACGATCCTCCTCGATGCCCTTGTGTCGATGGCGCTGGTGACAAAGGACGAAACACGCTACGTCAACTCCCCCCTGGCAAACCAGTGTCTTGTAAGCGGGAGTCCGCTGTCGCAGGTGGACATCATCAGCCACAACGACAACCTCTGGAGCAACTGGTCCGGCCTGGACGACATCGTGAGAACCGGCAAGCCAAACCGCGTGGCGCACGACCAGAGCGCCTTCATCATGGGGATGCACAACATTGCCTCACTCAAGGTCAGGGAGTTGTTTGACGTAATCGACTTAGGTGGCGTCTCCAGCGCCATTGACATCGGAGGCGGCCCCGGCACCTACGCCATGGAGATGGCAAGGCAAGGGATTGCTGTCACACTATTTGACAGACAGGAGACCATCGATATTGCAGCGGAGGTCATCAGGGGTGCCGGTGTTGAGGGCATAAGGTTCCTGCCGGGGGATTTCACGACGCACTCCATCGGAAGTGGCTACGACCTGGCCATTATCAGTCAGGTGCTGCACTCAAGCTCGGTCACACAGTGCAGAGATCTGATAAAAGGTACAAAGGATGCCTTAAATCCCAATGGCAAGATTGTCATCCACGAGTTCTACATCGAGGACAACATGACGCAGCCCTTTAATAGCGCCATGTTTTCAATAAACATGCTGGTTGCCACCGAAGAGGGCAGGTGCTATACCGTCACGGAAATGCAGGGGTGGCTTAGAGAGGCTGGTTTTGAGGATATCACGGCACAGCTTTTGACAGAAACGGTTGTTGTTACAGGAAGGAAAGCATAATTGTCTAAGAAGTTAAACATACTAATGGTGTCTTCGGAGATGGTGCCGTTTGCCAAGGAGGGTGGACTGGCCGACGTGGTAGGCTCTCTTGCGCAGGAGTTGGTCAGACAGGGGCACGACGTCAGGGTGGTCATCCCCCGGTACAAGACGATTGAGCAGCGTGGGGGTGACATGACCCTGGCTGCAGGGCACGTTGCGGTGCCAATGGGTGTGATTGGGGAGATGGCCTGTTCGGTGTGGCAGTGTCCGATCATAGATACCAAGGACGGGGGTGGTGGGACAGTCTACGCCGTTGAACATCACGATTACTTCAGCCGTGATGGCGGCTTTTATTCAAATATAAATGGCGACGGCTACATGGACAACGACAATCGTTTTGTGTTTCTGTCGCGTGCGGCCCTGGAACTCTGCAAACAAGTGGGGTTCAGACCTGATTGTATCCACGTCCATGACTGGCACACGGCGGCCATACCTGTGCTGATTAACACCGACTACAGGAATGAACCGATGCTCGGTGACAGCGCCACACTGCTGACGATCCACAACATCCAGCATCAGGGCGAGTTCTACGAGGGACTGATGGACGTCATTGGTGTTGGCTGGGGGCATTTCAATCACATGGAGCTTGAAAAGGACGGCAACATCAACCTCCTCAAGGGTGGCATCTACCACGCCACGCTCGTCAACACCGTCAGCGAGGGGTATGTCCGGCAGATACAGACGCCGGAGTTTGGCTTTGAACTCGACGGCGTGTTGCGAGACAGGGCATCCGACCTCTATGGCATCATCAACGGCGTGGACTACGAGCAGTGGAACCCGCAGACCGACAAGTTCATCGCCGCCACCTACGACGCCGACGACCTCAGCGGCAAGGCCCTCTGCAAGGCCGACCTTCAGGGCAGTCTTGGTCTGCCGGTGCGACCTGATGTCCCGATTATCGGGCTGATTACGAGACTAGTCAAGCAGAAGGGGATCGACGTGCTGGCCGAGGCCATTTACAGGCTGATGGAGCTTGATATCCAGGTGGCATTGCTGGGGACGGGCGAGGTCTGGGCGAACTTCTATTTCGGCGACCTGCCCAGGCAGTATCCCGATAAGTTTGGATGCTACATCGGTTATGACAACGCCATCGCCCACAAGATAGAGGCCGGTGCGGATTTCTTCCTGATGCCGTCGTTGTTTGAGCCGTGCGGGTTAAACCAGATGTACAGTATGCGTTATGGCACGTTGCCCATAGTGAGGGCAGTTGGCGGACTGGATGACACCGTAGACAATCTCGACGTTGAGGCCAACACCGGGACGGGGTTTAAGTTCTACGACCTTACGGCTGGTGCGTTGGTGGACACGGTGGGTTGGGCCGTTTACACGTACTACAATCAGAAGGATACGATGGAGGGGTTGGTCAGGAGGGCGATGGCGAAGCGTTTTCCGTGGACTAAGGCGGCCAGGAAGTATGTGGCGTTATACGAAATGGCCATCAACAAGCGCAGGGGGCAATCGTCATGATGGAGACGGACAAGGGGCGGCAGATTCGGCTCAAGTATCTCTACCGGAAGATGGTCATCAGCGGTAAGGCGCAGATTCCCTACGCTGCAGCGGTCAAGCTCGTAGGCCCCGATTGCGCCTACCACCTGTACTCAACCGTCAACCTCAAAGCCCAGGAAGCAGAAAAGAAGGGATAGAGAAGAGGGCGGTTTTTTAGCCGGGGGCGGCTCGCCCCTTTTATGCCGGGGGTCGCTGACCCCTCGCTGACCCCTTGCAAAATTGCTCAAATAGAAGAAAGAAAGGGGCGGCTCCGCCCCCCTTTAGAACCCCCTGCAAGGGGGCCAGCCCCCTTGACCCCATTATTTTGTTAATCAAATATCATGCCTGAAAAAACCTGCGTCATTTCAGTATATGAGGTTTATTATAATTTCGTATAGATTTTTATGTGAGGCAATTCGCCCCCTTGACAGACCATCGTATCTTCGTGTAGCATACAATATCATGTTTGAAAGGGCCAAAGAACGCTTTTACAGATTCGAACGCTATATCAGAAAAATAGGTGACAGGATTAACAAGGCGCTGGAAAAGCACTATCCTCCTCCTGTTGCATTGATCGACTATATGCCGCAAGAGCAGATATCATCCGATAAGATACCGGCAGATGACATACTGCTGGATGAGATAAAGGATATAAAAAAGGCAATAAGGAGACAGAGTATCTCATTGGAGGTCATAAAAAATGACATTATCGAACGGCTCGACCAAAAAAGCATAAAAGACTTGCACCCCCTTATGGAGCTTGCAGATAACTTTTTCTTCCTGGGGGAGTCTTTTACAGAGGATGAGTACATATCGCCTGGGCAAGAGGAGGCTATCGAAATAGTGTGGCAGAAACTCGATAACGTCCTGTCCATGTTCAACCTTGAGGTCATACGTGACATTGAGGTGCCTTTTGACCCGGCACTACATGAGGCCATAGAGAGCACCTGTCAGCAGACAGACAATCCAACGGTTGAAAGGGTACTCCAACCAGGGTATCGGTACAGGGGAGACGTCGTAAAACCGGCAAGGGTTATTATAGGAGATTTTTATTAGATGAGAGTGCAACAATGAAAAAAACAAAAGAACAATCACCAGGTGGACAGGAGCAATCTATCATATGTGGTATAGACTTGGGGACCACCAACTCGTGCATATCATACCTCAAAGACGGTAAACCCTTCGTTATTGCCGTGGAGGGCAGTAGTCCGATCTTACCTTCCGTCGTGAGTTTTGATGAGCAAAATGGGCGCATGCTGGTTGGCAGGGAGGCTATTAATCGTCTGTCTGTTTACCCCCATCACACGGTACGATCAATAAAGCGCCAGATGGGTAAAGAGACCACCGTCCAACTTGGCAGCAAAGAGCTATCCCCAGCAGAGGTGTCATCCTTCATCCTCAGGCGGCTGATTGAAAAGGCACAACAGGCAACTGGTTTTGCGGTAAAGCAGGCCGTAATAACGGTTCCGGCCTACTTCAATGACGCCCAGAGAAGGGCAACAATCACAGCCGGCGAGCTGGCAGGCGTTGAGGTCCTGCGTATTGTCAACGAACCCACGGCCGCCGCCCTGGTCTATGACTACGTGACGGGAATCGACACGCTTAACACACCATATATACTCGTATACGACCTCGGCGGGGGAACCTTCGACGTCTCAATCCTTGAGATAAGAGGCGAAATCAAGGAAGTCCTGGCCTCATGCGGAGACACCAACCTCGGCGGAGATGACTTTGACCAACGGTTGATTGATATGTTTATGCGGCACATAGAAGAAAAAACAGGGGTAACCCTCTCTGCTGAAGAACTCCCCCTGCAGGTGAGACTCAAGGATATCGCCGAACGGACAAAGATCGCCCTGTCCGATACCCCCTATGTCACCGTACAGGAGGCATCCGTTACCAGAATCAATGGAGAGTCCGTAAACCTCAACCTCGAGGTCTCCAGGGATGAGTACGAAACTATGATAAAGGACCTCGTGGACAAGACCATTGACAAGGTCAACGAGGCCCTGCGAGAGGCCGGTCTCTCCAGTAAGGATATCAGCGAGGTGCTGCTGGTTGGAGGGGCAACAAGGACACCACTTGTCCAGAGAGCCATCGATGCCATCTTTGACATCCCCATACAGCACAGCGTTGACCCCGACCTGTGTGTCGCCCTTGGCGCCGCAGTCCAGGGCGGACTCATCATCGGACAACCCCTGGGGCACATCCTGCTTGATGTTACCTCGCACTCCCTGGGCGTAAAAACCGCAGACAACTTCGATTTCAGCACCGGGAAGGCCGATCACTTCTCCGTGATTATCAGACGAAACACAAAGATTCCCGTGCGCAGGGCAGAGAGCTACTATACGATGATTCACAACCAGGAGGGGGTCAACGTAGAGGTATATCAGGGGGAAAGCATCTCCTGTAAGGACAACACCCTGATAGGTGAGTTCTTCTTTGAATTGAAACCGGCCCCTGAAAACTCCACCGTTACGACGGAATTTGCCTACGACAAGGAGGGTATCGTACACATCACCGTAGACCAGAAGGGATATGATAATCGCAAGGAAGTTACCCTGGATGTACGAACCAGAAAAATCAAGGACAAGGATGCAGCAGCCGACGGCAGTGACGATGAAAAAGTACTGAATTATATAATCTCAAAGTACAAGGCCCTGTGCAACAAAGAGGGCATCGATAAAACCTCGCGCAATGAGCTGATAGAACTCGGCGAAAAATATGAGCGTGCCTTAAGGAACAAAGAGGATGATAAGGTCATTGATGACCTTGAGACAAGCCTTATTGATATGATAGAAGAAATCGAGGAATCCCTGGAGGACATTGAATAAGGCCAAGGCAAAGAGAGAGCAAAAAGAGATCGAAAAACTACTCTCTGGTGGCCGATACTGGCAGTGGCTTGAGAAGGTGCAGGAGGCATCCCTTAATGACCACTATAAAAAAGACTGGGACGATGTCTGGCAGACCCTTGCAAAACAGGCTCTCAGACATCCTGAGAGACTTCAGGAGTTCTGGAACAATTGCGTAACCATAAAGTCACACCCTAACAGTGCAGACGTAAGACTGCTATTTGGCATCAGGGGCTTTATCTATGACGACAGCCCCACTGATGACTTAATGAAGATTGGGGGGCTTAGTATGCCCGCAGAGGAGCTCCGTAAGCGAGTAATGACCTGGAAGGATGACAGCTTTCCACAAAAAAAGCTCGAAAAACTTTTAGCCTCCTTCTGCAAGACCCCTGAGAAGATCGTAAAGAGACACTTCCTGAGCCTTGCGCAATTGCTGCAGGGAACTGACCTGGCCGACTATGCACAAGACCTTGCTCAACATATTGACTATATCAACAGGGTAGGCGCCAAGACAGACGGCAAGGTCAAAGGTGATAAGCTGTCAGAGATGGATAATTACGTAAGCGACATACACGAGGGTCTTCCCTCTGAGCTGGGGCAAATACTGTTGTATCCCTTTGTCGTTAATCTGACCAAGTATTTGACCACTCTTGCCAGGGGCGGCAATACCGTGGCTGCTGCCAATTGTGTCATAAAGATGCCCTTTCTCTTCTCCCTCTCCGCCGGTGACAAGGCCGAACAGATACAAGACAGCATCGCTAATGTAAACTCCCAGGTACTGGACAACGAATATATAGAGAAAAAGATATCAGTGGCAGACCTCCCGGGCAAGATAGTCCTCATACGCAAGCTCAGGGAACTAATACATGATGCCTCATCTGGTACAAGGAGCTATATAGCATATCTGCGAACCCTCTACCGCGAGGTCATGTCAGAGATATCACACCTGCAGCAAACCATTTCGGAAAGGGAAAAGAAGGCCGTATCCAACGTCCTGGGCAGAGAGGTGATTCATGACCTACATTTATTGTATGATACCAACCGCGACCTGTCGGAGTTTTTGTTCATGACTGGACAGTCGGGTTGTATGAACGCCAAACTTGCCACTCTGGCCATTGTGATGAAGGAAACCTTAAAAAATCGACGCCTCATGGAAATAGCGCAAGGCATCCTGAAAAACCACCATAGCGATTTGCAAGAAGAGCTTGATTGGTTGTTTAAAAACTTTGAATCTCTGGTATTTCCTGATGTCCTTTATTTAAGGCCGCTTATTAACCTGTTTGGCGAACATGAAGGTTTCAATGAGACCTTACATGCAATTGTCAAGTCGAGGTTGCAGACGGCATTGATGTTAGGGACAATATCAAGTGAGATTAGAGGGTTGCCCGATTTTTTTTCTTACCTCATGGATATCAGGGGTAGCAGCGAAGACATAAACACGCTAAGAACAGAGCTGGCAGAGATGAAGCACTATGAACCTTTTTGTAATCTGTCGGAATACCTTGACTGTTTCCCTACTAACAAGTTCTCTGAGAAGGGTTTTTATCGTCTGTTTGCCAAGATGTATGGTGATAGCGGCATCAGTGCTGTAATAGATACATTCAAAGCCCTTGTTGAAAAACAAAAAAACACTGCTTACTACAATATGGGTATTGCCAATGATCCAAGGGGGGGGCTCGTCACAATGCAGAACGGTGCATTTTTGCAGCTTATTGACGAGCGTTGGGATGACCTCAAAGGCATTGACACAGGTATCCTTCTGCGGTTGGCAGAGATAATTATTGAGAGATTCTCCGCAAACAACATACTCATAAGGCTTTACAACTTGGTAGATATCCGCTATAATGACGGAGAGGCAGGCTTAGAGGACTTGCATACGAAGATATCATCAATATTAAGAAAAATAGCCACTGCCAGGGCAACTAAGACAACCAGGACAAGGCAAAAGAGGAGGAAGCGTTGACCAAAGACGATGCCTTTAAGGCGTTGCAGCTTGACCCCTCGGCGAGCAAGCAGGAGATAGAGGCTGCCTACAACAAACTGGTCAGGCGCTATCCGCCGGAGTTTCAGCCGGACAAGTTCAGGGAAATCGATGAGGCTTATCGGTTTTTGACCTCCTTGTCGGTCATGATAGAGAGACTGCTGGCGGATGCGATAGATGACGTCGGCATTGATGCTGACCTCTTTAAGTTTGACACACCGCCTCCGACACATCTGCTGGAGGGTGCCATTAATGCGATCAAGAGGCAAAGTAAAATAAAACACCTTATGCAGTAATCCCGCGGGTTTTTGTTGAGTATAGACAAGGGGATTATTTTTTTTATTTTAGCTATTGACAAACGCAAATATATATGTTATGATTAAAGAGTATCGCGGGGTGGAGCAGTCTGGTAGCTCGTCGGGCTCATAACCCGAAGGCCGGTGGTTCAAATCCATCCCCCGCCACCAAATACACGGCCACAAATACCTGGGCACGAACTCCCGGCCAGTAATACTCCGACCACAAATACTCCATAAGCTCAGTAAGCTACGCAAGTGATGAATATCCCGGACCATAGTCACACATCACAACCACCATGCTATTTCCTGGCATCCAACAGGGCCTTACGCATCACTTCGACGGGGGCATCTTTTTTTGTCCATATCTCAAAGGCCAGCACGCCCTGCCAAAAGAGCATACTGAGACCGTTGAGGGTCTTGCAGCCAAGCTTACTGGCGTGGAGCTGAAGGGGGGTTTCCGTGTATATGAGGTCGTAAACGACTTGTGAGGGGTTTAACTGTGCAAGGTCAAACGGCGTGGGGTCATTGCTCTTGAGTCCCAGGGGGGTGGCGTTGAGGACGATGTCTGAGGCGCTGATACCGGCCAACGACGCCTCACTGTAGACGGCCTGATTTATGCGTCTGAGGTCGCCAACGAGTGTGTCGAGTTTGCCCCGGTCTATGTCGAAGATATGCACCGATACGGCCTCCTTGCACAGATAATAGGCCACGGCACGCGATGCCCCTCCCGCACCCACGATAAACACCTTCTTGCCCTGGATAACAACTCCGGACTCCGTCAGAGACCGATAAAACCCCCGACCGTCCGTGTTGAACCCCCGCAGGACACCACCCGTATTGAGCACCGTGTTGACGGCGCCGATAAAGTTGGCCTCCGCGTCGATCTCATCCAGCAACGGGATGACCTTTTCCTTGTGCGGGACGGTGACGTTTACTCCGGCGAAGTTCAATGCCCTGAGTCCTCTGATTGCATCGCCAAGGGCATCGGGATGCACCGGAAACCCAAAATAACAGTAATCCAGTCCCAGGTGATTAAATCCGGCGTTGTGCATTGCCGGTGACAGGCTGTGTTCAACGGGATAGCCTAAAAGCCCCGTTACTTTGGTCTTTGCGCTTATCATCTTAACGTAACTCCTCTAATGCCGTAATAAGCCCATCAAATGTGGACTCTATGACCTCTACTTTATATTGCATGGTAGAAAGAAAGAAAGGGGCGGAGCCGCTTCTTGGCGCTCTAGGTCGCATCTGGCCACCTTCAGAACCCCCTGCAAGGGGACCAGTCCCCCCACTGAGCCGGGGGAACTTAGCCGGGGGCGACTCGCCCCTCACTGACCCCTTGACCCCTTCCTGCGAAACCTTTTATCATGCTTTTTTAAGAGGATACCTCTGCTCGTTTATTTCCTATTCAGGGAATTTAATAAAATAAAATGGGCAATTATATTCCATAATAGCTCTTTTCACGGTATCTCTATTCTTATATCTGATATGTTCAGGTATGGACATTTTATAGTTTTTCTTAAGATTATCACGCATTGTTTCAAAGTTAAAAAGACCATCTATGTCTGATGCAAGAAGCAATAAGTCACTTGAAGTATTAACGCATCGAGAATTTACGCTTGTCTCCTCTACATCGACTATATTCCATCCTTTTTGGTACAGTTCATGTACTACATCCGCAAAATAATACTCGCCTCTGACATTAGCGTTGCTGACATTCAATAGCGCATCTCTAAATTCCTTCGTGTTGTAGAAAACATAAAGCCCTACATTTTTTTTCATGTGACCGGCGATTTTCATTGGTGCAATCCTTCCTTGGATAACATGTTCTATCTTATCTTGAGCATCTTTTACCACATACTCAGATAAGTCTGCATAACTTGTCAGCATACCAAAGGTCTTTTTGCTGTCATTTTCGCTCTTTACATGTTCAATTAATGCTCTAACAGCAGTTGAAGAGAGGTATGGCACATCAGTATAAACAACTATAAAAAGACCATCATTATCTCCTAGAACTTCTAAGCAAGTAGCAACTCTAAACGCTGCTCCAAAAGCAAGTTCATTTTTAATATTTCTAATTCTATTACCATAAATTAGGTCTGATAGCTCAGTTCTAAACCCTGTCGCTGCATAAATCATCGAAGATTTATTTGTTGCTTCTGATATCATATCGGAAACCCAATCAAATAGAAATTTTTCTCCCAATGGTAATATGTGTTTTGGTATCGTAGAATTCATACGCGTTGATCGACCACCACATAAGATAAGCGTCGTGATAGAACTTTTTGAGATAGTATTTTGATGTTGCTTTACAAGATGTTGCAGATCATTGTCTATAAAGGCTGTCCATTCTGCTCTATCACGAATACATGTTGGATTATTGTTGCTACCACTATGATTTATTGATGAAAGTTCTTTTACAAAATTATATTTTATTCTTTGAGCACACTTTACCGCTTGTTCAGATAATTCTGCTATAATATTTGAATAAAACAGCATAGGGCTATAAACATTACTTTTATAGATGCTATTATTTATAAACTTTATATCATTTGCTGCTATTTTGTAAGCTTCAGCTACTATCTCTGATGAAACAGCAGTATTGCCATACCTTTCAATGTATATTGTTTTGCAGTTCGAGTTATATTCTATGCAGCTAAGGTCTTCTATGATGGTGCTAATCTTGGCACTATTTACTTTGACTATTAAAAGGCGTTTTCTTCTCTTTATATGTCTATAAATTATTACATTTTGTTCTCGTTGACAAAAGGCGCTTTGATTATAATTATCTGAGATTAACAAGACAAAACAATCGCTCTGATCTATTCCTTCTGATATCTGGGATACTATAGAATTGCCAAGACCTATGCTTTCGGTATCATACCATACAGTATGGTCTTTTTTTAAATGATTAAATAAGGGGGTTGCAATCTCGTTTTTATCCATAGAGGAGTGACTAATAAATATCTTTGCCATTTATATCCTTTCTTCCCTTAGAGTATCTATAATATAAAGATAATAACAGATGCCTCTATTTTTGGTCAATAAGCTTTTCTCATGGGTATAATTCCTTTTGTCTTTGCACTTAAGTAAGCGAGCATAAGTAACTATAACAAGCAAGGAAGGGGTCAAGGGGGCTGGCCCCCTTGCGGGGGGTTCTGAAGGGGGCCAGGTGTGACCTGGAGCGCCAAGAAGCGGAGCCGC
>NZ_JABXWD010000590.1 GCF_019173545.1 Candidatus Magnetobacterium casense
TCCCAAGCGTTGCCGTATCGCAGCCAGTTATCGGGGATTTCCACCTGGTAGCCGTCCTTGATCTTCTGGACGAATATGCCGTACTCGTAGCGGATTCCGTATCCGTATCCTGGCAGTTGCAGGGTTGCCATGGAGTCCAGGAAACATGCCGCAAGGCGTCCGAGTCCGCCGTTACCCAGGCCGGCGTCCCACTCCAGCTCCCGGAGTTCGTCCAGGTCGTAGCCAAGCTCGTTGAGGGCCTTTTCCATATTGTCGTAGAGGTCCAGGCCGATCAGGGCATTGCCCAGCGACCTGCCCATCAGGAACTCCAGCGAAAGGTAGTAGACCCGCTTGGTGTCCACGTTGTAGTAGGTCTGTTGGGTGTTGATCCACTTTTCAACGAGGCGGTCCCGCACGGTGAGGGAGAGCGCCTTGTAGAAGTCCCGCTTGGTTGCCGAATATTCGTCCTTTGCCAAGGAGTACTTGAGGTGTGTCAAAAAGGAGAATTTTAATGATTGCACGTCCGTTGCGTGTAGGATGTCTTTTATCTTTTCCGATCTAATCATTTTGCCGCCTTCCTCTGTAAAGATTCTGTTACTGTAGTTTGTATATTATATCTGACTGTCAGGCTGTTTTGCAATGTACGAGAGGAAGGGGGGTGCATAAACTTTTGGTGGGTAAGATAAACGGGGTCAAGGGGTCAGCGAGGGGTGAGCCGCCCTTCTTGTAGGGGGTAGGGGCGAAGCCCCCATTCTTTCTTTGACGAAGCCACCAACTACTTTCTTATGCACCTGCCCGGCCTCTTGACTAAACACCACCTGCCGTATTATCCTTAAATAGGAAGGAGATACATTTATGCCTGAGATCATAAACGCTGTGTTTGAAAAAGGGGCTTTTAAGCCCTTGACCGAGGTTGCCGCCGTGGAGCATGGGCGGTACAAGATCGTTTTTTATCCCCTGGAGGAGTTTCACTTCTTAAGTATGGCCCAGGAGAGCGGGAGTTTGGATTTCCTCAAGGAAGAGGTTGAGGACGTATACACCTTGCAGGACGGAGAGGAGGTTTGACCCTCAAACGCGGGGACATAGTCCTCGTGCCGTTTCCCTTTACGGACCTCTCCTGCCAAAAAGTCAGGCCCGCCTTGGTGCTTACTCCAGACCTGAAATCCACAGACGTTGTTATCGCCTTCATATCATCATGCACACAGCAAAAAGTCTTATCAACCGATTATATCCTTGATTTGGGACATACGGATTTTCCGGCAACAGGCCTTAAAAGAACCTCTGTCTTTAGGATGAACAAACTCCTTACGGTGCAAAGGGGCTTGATAATAAGGCGTCTTGGCAAAGTACCCACTGCAATTCAGGATGAACTTGACCACAGGCTCAGGGTTGCAATCGGACTGTAACCATATCTCACTCCATTTCGGCTGCCAGTCGCCGGAGATACCCAAACACCACAAACCCTGGGTTACAACGAAAACAGGCTATTAACAACTCATCAAATCTTCCAATGCGATTGCCCTGGAGTAGTCCCGTTGCCAAGGGGCTATCAGACATGCTATCATAATAACTCATGTTACGCAGAGAAACAAAAAAAGGCTTTACAGGTCTACAACATATGTACCGTGCCACGCCATTACGGGGTCAAGGGGGCTGTGCTCCCTTGTGG
>NZ_JABXWD010000591.1 GCF_019173545.1 Candidatus Magnetobacterium casense
TGTTAAAGAAAGGCTATGGTGCTGGAAAGATTTTATTAGCGTTGTTTGTGTATAGCATGGTTCTTACTATGCTATGGGGGGTAGCGATGGCTGATTCAGGCAAACTCACCAACCCACAAAATAACCACACATATCAGAGGTTTGATGTAGGACGGACATGGGATGGCGCTAAGGCTTATTGTGCAGCGCTGGGTGGATACTTGGCAACCGCGACTTCGGATAGTGAGAATCTGTTTCTTGTCGATAATTTCTGTTCTACAGGTCTTATCGGTTCAAATCGCTGTTGGCTTGGCGGAACTGACGCAGCGAGCGAAGGCTCCTGGAGCTGGATAACTGGTGAGGCATGGGGCTTTACGTATTGGGCACCCGGTGAACCTAACAACAATCATGGTACAAGTGAAGAAGATTGTATGGTTTACAAGGAGAATCAATGGAATGATACGGAATGTGCAGCAGCCTATTATCCACTTTGCGAGTGGGATACACCGTCACAATACCCCCTTACGGTGACAGTGGCAGGTTCCGGTACTGTTACAAGTACACCTTCAGGGATAGATTGCGGTACAACGTGTTCTGGTAATTTTGCTACCAACACATCCGTAACCCTGACCGCTATATCTGCCTCTGGTTCAACGTTTGCGGGTTGGAGTGGTGATTGCACAGGGTCAGCTTCAACCTGTGCGGTAACAATGTCGGCGGCAAAGAGCGTGACGGCTACGTTTTATGTTCAACCTTGCAGCTACGCTATAAGTCCAACAAGCAAGAATTTCACCGCCTCCGGTGGCGATGGTAGCGTAAGTGTAACGGCTAATGCCAGTTGTACGTGGACGGCCTCAAGCAGTGCAAGTTGGATAACTATCACCTCTAACACCTCTGGCAGTGGTAATGGGACAGTAAGCTACAATGTCTTGACTAACACGGCAACAAGCTCCCGCACCGGTACAATGACGATAGCGGGGCAGACATTTACAGTTACGCAGGATGCTCCAACCCCAACTCCAACTCCTACTCCCACACCAACTCCTACGGCAACCCCAACTCCTACCCCAACTCCGACAATCACTCCCACTCCAACGCCCACCTCAACCCCCACTCCGGGCCAGGTGAAGCTAACGATAACAAAGCAAGGCGCCGGCAATGGCTCGGTAACCGCAGCCCCCGGGACTATCACCTGGAGCGGCAAGACCGGCACGGCGTCGTTTGACACGGGTACGTCTGTCACCCTCACGGCATCAGCCGCACTGGGGGCAACGATCAAGGGCTGGACGGGCTGCGACCTCAATATCGGCGCTAACCAGTGCATGGTCACAATGAGCGCAGACAAGAGCGTTACCGTCGAGTTCGACGGCGGAAGCTCAGGCGGGCGGGTCAGGCACGACTTCAACGGCGATGGCCACGCCGACGTCCTCTGGCGTAACACAACCACCGGCGACGTAGCGATCTGGCTGATGGACGGCATGAAGATAAACGGTGGCAATTTTGTCGCAAAGGGTGTGTCGAGGGATTGGGACGTCAAGGCAATCGGCGACTTTAATGGCTACGGCAAGGCCGACGTTATGTGGCAAAACACAGCGGCAGATGTCTAAATATGGATCATCGATGTTACTACGATAAAGACCGGTGGTTTTGCGGAGAGCTGAATGCCTG
>NZ_JABXWD010000592.1 GCF_019173545.1 Candidatus Magnetobacterium casense
ATGATTGTTGGTCAGCAGATGTAACCGTTCACGGCGCTGTCTGACGTTCCATCCTACATACTGATCGCGTACCGCACAACTCCAGGCAGATGGTGTCCTTTCGGCAAGCCTGCATGAAAAGGATGTAGAGAAGGTGTATCATAGGTTATCCACGTAACCGAAAAGGAGGGATAACCAATGAAAGAGATGAGCCCGCAAAGTATCGCCCAACAGAGTCAAACTGAACCAATCACTCAAAGCCTCTATAGCCTGGCAGATCTTCAGAAAAGGTTTAACAATTGGCGTATGAAGAGGAAGAAGCGAGGGGTGATACCAGAAGAGCTATGGGATAGTGCGGTAAGAGCAGTGCAGGAAAACCCACCGGGCAGGGTATCAAGAGTATTGGGATTGAATTACCTAAATTTAAAAAAGCGAGTTGAGGAGGGAGGGGCCACTCAGCAGGTAAACAGGAATAAAGAGGTGAGTAAATTTGTAGAATTTGATATCAGGCAGTTATCAATAGCGGGTATTGAATGTGTAGTGGAGGTGGAAGAGGCCAATGGAGCCAAGATGAAAGTGCAGATAAAGAATGCCAGCAGTGTTACTCCCATGGAATTGGTGAGGGTCTTTTTAGAGAGAAGCCGATGATACAGATCACACCACAGATGCGGATATTAGTGGCTGTTGAAGCCGTGGATTTTCGCAAAGGGATTGATGGTCTTGCGGGGCTTTGCCGGCAGTCAATGAGAGAAGATCCTTTTTCGGGCTCTGTCTTTGTCTTTCGCAACCGGGGTAAGACAGCTATTAGAGTATTAGCGTATGATGGCCAAGGATTTTGGTTATGTCAGAAGCGCTTATCGAAGGGTCGTTTTCAATGGTGGCCGGGAGGAGATAATGAGAAGATAAGCCGTTTGGCCGCCCATCAATTGCAGCTTCTTTTATGGAGTGGTAATCCTGATGGTGGACAGGTGGCTCCTTTGTGGAAAGAGATTAAAACATCCCCATAGCGGAAAAGAGGGAGATTTTTTAATTTTTTGCTCTTGCGTTCCTCATCCCCTTATGCTATTGTTAAGGGTATGGAACTTGAGATCAAATACCGTGGGAAGATAGCCACCGATCAGGACATAGCGTTGATCAACAGGATGATCTCTGAGAATCCCGTAATAGGCCGCCGTGCCCTCTCCCAGGAGTTGTGCCGGGCATGGAACTGGGTGCAGCCTAATGGGGCATTACGGGATATGGTGTGCAGGGGTTTTTTACTTGCCCTGGAGCGGGCAGGCTATATCAAGTTGCCGCCTCCAAAATCAACTCCCCCCAATCCCTTTTTGCACCGCAGGAGACCAGAGAAGATCGAAGTTGATCAAACTCCCCTTTGCACCACAGTATCGGATCTTAAGCCTATTGAGATCAAGCAGGTTCGCCGCACACCTTCAGAGAGGGTGTACAATAGCTTAATTGCCCACTATCATTATTTGGGATATTGCCAGCCTGTGGGAGAGCATTTAAAGTATATAGTCTTGGCCAAGGATAGACCCATTGCCTGTTTTGCCTTCTCTTCTGCAGTGCGACATATCGGCTGTCGTGATAAGTTCATTGGCTGGTCGGCTTTGGGCCGGCAGAAGAACCTGTCCTTGATTGCCTACAACACCCGGTTTCTTATCCTGCC
>NZ_JABXWD010000593.1 GCF_019173545.1 Candidatus Magnetobacterium casense
TGTTGTCTGGTTGTGTGTTTTTGATTCCTGGTTCAACCTACGCGGCTGATCCTACTGCTGGTACGGTTGAGATGTTTTCTCCGGAGGGGACGGTTAAGAACGTAAGACAGGTCACGGTGCGGTTTTCCGAGCAGATGGTTCCATTTGGACAGCCCCGCCTTGACAACCCTTTTAAGGTTGAATGCGTCCAGAAGGGGGCAGGCCGATGGGTGGATGGCAAAAACTGGTCATACGACTTCGATAATGACCTCCCAGGGGGTGTGGTGTGCAAATTCACGCTAAAGCCTGAACTCAAGACACTAAGCGGCAGACCCATCGAAGGCAAACGGGACTTCTCCTTCTCCACCGGCGGACCGGTCATCGTAAAGATGCGACCCTACGAAGGCAACGAGCAAATCGATGAAAAACAGGTCTTCGTGCTCACGCTAAACACGGAGGCCGTTGAGGACAGTATCACCAAAAACGTCTACTGCGCCATCGACGGCATAAAGGAGCGAGTCGGGGTCAACATCCTAAAGGGACAAGAGCGCCTGGACTACATAAAAATAGCCTACGGTTACGGCGACAAAAAGAGCGCCAACCCAAAACTCGTCGCCCTGGCCTGCAAACGCACCTTCCCACCAAACACCATCGTAAAGCTCGTCTGGGGCAAAGACGTTAAGAACCTCAGCGGTGTCTCTAATGCCGCCGACCAGGTGCTGGCCTATAAGAGCAGGGCAGAGTTTACGGCTACATTTCACTGTATGCGAGAGAAGGCCGGCAGCGGATGTATCCCCATATCTAACATGCATCTGAATTTTTCGGCTCCCGTAAGCAGCGACCTGGCAAGAGGCATCGTGCTAAAGAGCAGCGACGGCAAGGTCATAAAAAACACACTCGCTGCCGAAAGCAAGGACGGCAAGGCCAACAAAGACGACTATGTCAGCTATGTAAACTTCGTGGGGCCTTTCCCTGAAAATACAAAGTATACACTCGAACTAAATGCCACTTTCAAGGACGACTCCGGCAGGGTGCTGTCCAATCAGGGCAAGTTCCCGCTTGCGGTGAGCACGGAAGGCTATCCGCCACTGGCGAAGTTTGCCTCACGCTTTGGGATCATAGAGCTTAAGACCGGGGCCATGTTACCCCTGACCGTCAGAAACATCGAACAAGAACTTAGGCTCTGGCTGAAAAAATCCGGCCAGGATATCCCCCCTCAACAAAAACCGCCGGAAACAAACGCAAACATCAACGGCAAGATTCATAGGGTCGTCCCGGACGATGATGAAGAGGTCATAAAGTGGCTAAACACCATCGCCTCTGCCAAGCGTGAAAAGCCCGCACTTAAGGCAGCCAAGGGGGTTGACGAACTCAGGATACCAAAACCGGAAGGGGCCAAGGCCTTTGAGGTCATCGGGATACCACTGAAAAAACCCGGCCTGTACATAGTCGAATTAGAGAGCGAGGTACTTGGTGCCTCACTGCTGGCCAAACCCGCCCCCATGTACGTCCCCACGGCAGCGCTGGTGACCAACATGGCGGCACACTTTAAGTGGGGACGCGAGTCATCCGTCGTGTGGGTGACATCCCTGGATGATGCCGCACCGGTCAAGGACGCCTCCGTTGTTATACGGGACTGTGCCGGCAAGGTCAAATGGACCGGTA
>NZ_JABXWD010000594.1 GCF_019173545.1 Candidatus Magnetobacterium casense
ATATAAGAATGAGATTTGTAACAAAACTTACGTTGATGTTTTCACTCATAGGCATGGCCTTTATTGTACTGGTATCTTACAGCAACTATGTCTCAAACATGAGGATATTAGAACTACAGATAAGGCACAACCTCGAAGAACGGGCATCCCATGCCATCGACAAGATAGACAGGATGCTCTATGAAAAATACATAGATATCAGGCGCCTCTCAACCGACCCCGTGGTAAGCTCCAGGAACTCAACGCTTGCACATGTCAACGAACGCCTGATGGAGTACGCCGGTAATGATCAAAAGTATTCGTCACTATCCTTTTACGATCTCAACAGGGTACGCCTCCTTGACACATTGGGTAAAAATATCGGTATACAAGACCCAATGACCGACTACTGGAGTAAAATTACCAGTGGCAGCGATTTTGCTATGGACACGGCAATGTCGGCAACACTTCAACAGATAGCCTTTCGCTTTGCCCACGTAGTTAAAGACAAGACAGCAACGCCATTTGCCGTGGTGACCTCCAGGGTGTTGGTGGAACACCTGTACAACATAGCCAGGCAGGCTACCAGTACCGGGGTCGCTGATACGGCGTTTGAGGTAGAGCTGGTCGACAAAAATGGCCTGATCCTATACTCCAACTACCACAAAGACAAGATGCTGCACGAGAAGTCAAGCCATTGGGAAATCATCAGGCAGATGGTATCAGCGGGCAAGAGTGTCAGCAGCATGAAACACAGCCATTCCGATAAGGGCAATGACCGTGAGGAACTCCTTGCATTTGCTCAGGAGGCCGGTTATCTTAACTTTCAGGGCAACAACTGGACGCTGATCATATATGCCCCGGCCAGGCTGGCCTATACCTCTGCCGTGTCGTTGAGAAACATATCAATAGTCGTGTCTCTGTTTATAGGGGCGTTGGCTACGTTAATCATCTACCTTCTGTCGCGCAATGTCTCCATTCCGATAAAGAGGCTTGCCCTGGCTGCTGCCGAGGTTGGCAAGGGCAACCTTGACATCACGGTCAATGTGACCTCCAGTGACGAAATGGGTCAACTGTCGGGGCTGTTTAACAGCATGGTGGCAGACCTCAGGCAGTACCAGGACAAATTGGTGTCCTACAGCACGGAGCTTGAACATAAGGTGTCTCAGCGCACGGCAACACTGATCGGCCTTAACAGACGCCTGGGCATCCTGAGCAGGTGCAATTATGCCCTTGCACATGCCGCAAGTGAAGCGGTCCTGACCCATGATATATGCCGCATCGTCGTTGAAGATGGCGCCTACAGTCTGGCATGGATAGGCATGTTGCAGGATAACAGGGACATCCTTGTTGTCGCTCAGGCAGGTTACGAAAAGGACTACATGGGGACATTAAAGCTATCGACAACAAACGGCAAAACCCTCCACTCACGGGCAATCCTTACGGCCAAACCCGTTATCTCAAACGATATCCTGACAGACCCTGACACCCATTACCTGCGCATAGAGGCTGCCAGATACAACTACGCATCAACCATTTCCCTGCCCCTGTTGCATCAGGACAGCGCTATCGGGGTGTTGACCATCTGTGCTGCCAACACTGATGCCTTTGATGCGCAAGAGGTTGGGTTGCTCGTGGAGTTGACCGAGGACCTGTCCTTTG
>NZ_JABXWD010000595.1 GCF_019173545.1 Candidatus Magnetobacterium casense
GGTATGGGATATGACCACCGGCAGCCTGATTAATACCCTGGAAGGACACAGCAATTCGGTCTACAGCGTAGCAATCAGCCCGGACGGTACGAAAATCGTTAGCGGCAGTGGGGACAATTCCGTCAAGGTATGGGATATGACCACCGGGAAGTTGCTTAAGACCCTGGAAGGACACGGTGGTAATGTTAACAGTGTAGCAATAAGCCCAGATGGTACGAAAATCGTTAGCGGCAGTGGGGATAGAACAATACGAATATGGGACATGACCACAGGAAACCTTCTTGCTATATTTGAACTATACGGCTACTCTGTTGAAAGTATAGCAATAAGCACGGATGGTACAAAAATCATTAGTGGAGGTTGGGACAATATTATACGTATATGGGATATGCCCACTGACAGCATTCTTAATACACCTGAAGGACACAATAATTCCGTTACCTTTGTATCAATCAGCGTAGACGGTACAAAAATTGTTACCAAAAGTCATGATGGCAATCTATGTATATGGGATATGGCTACTGGTAGGCTGTTTAGATATCTTCAAAGATTTGATAGGATTGTAACAATTAGTGTAGATGGTGCTAAAATAGTTACCGGCAGTAGTGATAACACTTTACGCATATGGGATATGACTACCGGCAGTCTGCTTAACACTCTTCAAGGACACGACGATGCTGTTGAAAGTGTAGCAATCAGCCCGGACGGTACGAAAATCGTCAGCGGCAGTAGTGACAAAACCCTACGCATATGGGATATGACCACCGGCAGCATGATTAATACACTGCAAGGACACAGCAATTCTGTTGAAAGTGTAGCAATCAGCCCGGACGGTACGAAAATCGTCAGCGGCAGTAGAGACAAAACCCTACGCATATGGGACATGTCTAACGGCAAACTGCTTAATACTCTTCAAGGACACGACGATGCTGTTTACTGTATAGCAATCAACCAGGACGATACGAAAATCATTAGCGGCAGTAGTGACAACACCCTACGCATATGGGATATGGCCACCGGCAGTCTGCTTAATACTCTTCAAGGACACGACGGTACTGTTCACTGTATAGCAATCAGCGCGGGCAGTACTAAAATCATTAGCGGCGGTAATGATAGCATGCTACATATATGGGATATGGACACCGGCAACTTGATTAACACTCTGCAAGGACACAGCAATTCTGTTGAAAGTGTAGCAATAAGCCCGGACGGTACAAAGATTGCTAGCGGTAGTTGGGATAATTCCCTCAAGGTCTGGGATGCAGACACCGGCAGACTCATCTGGACGACCAACCCGCGCCTCTACTGTGGAGGTGTGAAGATCAAAGGCGTAACGGAGTTGTCGGATGTCAATCGGCGACTTCTTATGCAACGTGGTGCAATTGACAACTAACCTGCACCCACCCCCATTGCCGAAGGCAGGCAACGGATGAAGGGTCGGGACGACCCTTAATCCTTCCCCCCCAAACCTCCACCTACCCCCCAACTCAACCACCAAGCCTCCGCATAACGGGGTCAAGGGGACTGGTCCCCTTGCGGGGGGTTCTGAAGGGGGGCGGAGGGCATAGGTGTTAAGTTAAGCATGATACCTCCAGTACCTCCAAGTCTTTTAGTGTTAATTTCTTAGGTTTAGGCGT
>NZ_JABXWD010000596.1 GCF_019173545.1 Candidatus Magnetobacterium casense
GTGGACGACTCCCGGATGCGGGTATGCAATTCGAGTGCGTTCAACGTAGGCGGTAGCTGATACTGCCATTAGTACCTCCGACGGCCCCTATTGCGCATCCAAAGGTATTTACCTCTGCCGTTGGGGTATCGGGATCTGCGGTAGCTATTTTTGTAGCGGCCCTTGTTGAACCAACCGCCCTTGCTGCCGGCAAGTATCAAGGCGGGAAGGGTAGCAGCAGCGATTCCTGCTACGGGTGCAACCCAACCAGCTTGAGGTGAAGCAACCAATCCGTTGGATGGTTGTGAAGTTTGGCCTCCACCTAGGCCGCCTAGGAGAGCCATCATCAGTAGCATGTTGTTGGACCCTCCACCAAAGAGGCCGCCTCCGCCCATCAAGTCCATGAGGTTACCCATCGGAGCGGGGAACATACCCATGTCTTGCATGATGGTACCTTGAAGACTGCGGCTGAAAGGCATCATTATTTCCATGATGCCGAGCTGTTTGCCGAGCATCTGATGCATGAGGTAAGGCATAGGTTTCTTCATCATTAGCATGAGCTGCATGGCATCAGAGGGTAAACCGAGGGCATTTGTCACTGTTTCTCCTATTGCTCCCGTAAGGCTGTTCAAGGCCGTTTGCGGGGCTTGTGATAGCGTCTGAAGGATCGCTGCGGGAGTTGGCGGTCTGACTGGCTGCAAAGGCCCTTGCACGGGTAAAGGGTTGATAAGGCGGTCGCCTCTTTGCATCTGGAACCATGCCTCATTCTTGAGAGTGATGGCTGTTTCGGCTGCCATTTGAGCGGCTGTAGCGGCTGAAGGTGGTTGGGTGACGCTGAGGTCTGGTATCCAACCGAAACGTTGGTCATAGTTACCGCCAAATTCGGTTAAGTCTTCTATGTTGACTGCCATTGTCACCTCCTAAGCGTCAAAGTCAAGTATTGCTGTGAAGTGGCAAGTCCCGGTGGTGCCACCTAGTACTAGGACTGGGGTTGTGCCTTTCTGAACTGGGATGATGAAAGGCGGGTCATCGGTGATGTTGGGTATGCCATCTGTGCGCTTGCGAAGTAAAGCGGTGACTCCGGGCTTATGAAAGGCTTGAGGCACTTCGAGAGTCGCCGTGTTGACAGTGCTGGCTGCGTAAAGCACGAGGGAGCCGGAAGCTGGCGGGCTGTCGAGTTCGGTACCAGACAGTACGTTGGTGTTGGTTGCGGTTTTCTCAAGTTCGACTAGGATACGGTATCTCATTGGTTAGCTGACCTCCTTGGCTTTTTCGTTGGCGATGAGTTCGGCTCTGGTAACCCAGACGGAATCGAGGCATCTGGTGCAGTAACAGATGAAGTCTCCTCCGTCGATGGGCACGATTCGATAGGCTGGGTCTGCGGTGCCTCCGTTGGGGCAAGTGTTGGCATGGGCGAAAGCGAAAGCTTTGATGCTAACGATCGTAACACCTCCTTTTGTTGGTATGACAGGTCATCGACCTGCAGTCCCTGGGCAACTGCCCAGGCTGCGAGGCCTGTCTGAATATCTAGTTCTGACTTTTCGAGACTTTCCCACTTGTTGAATGCTTCTTTCGCAACGAGCGAGAGTTCCTGCGAAAGCATTTCAATATCATCGGGAGAATTAAGACGAGCGAATGCGCTACCAGCTCCATTAT
>NZ_JABXWD010000597.1 GCF_019173545.1 Candidatus Magnetobacterium casense
CATCAAGCTCCTCTAATACAGGATTTAGAAGCGTTGGGGCGCTGTCTTACCAGTGGAAGTATTGGGACGGGGGGGCGTATGTAAACATCCCGGGCGGCACCACCGACCCATATGACGATTACACATACGCTCCCTCTCCGTATATCTATCCCGGGGCGATGCAAGCGTCTACTACGAATACGTCCAGCGTGGCACTCTCGGTGAGCGGGGAATCTGTTATCACGGGATTGATTAATGCTTCATTGGTGCAGTATTATAAAATCGTAGTATCAGGGGTAGGAGATGGGACAGATGAGGCTCAGACCAACGGCTACAAACTTGGGGGGACCCTCAATTATCAGCTCTGGCGGTCGGCCACGGATGCAGACAGCGATTTCAGTAACCTGACGGCGCCAACTACAGTTGAAAACTATTATGACACCGCGTATCCTGCGGTGACCTTCCCCGGGGCAGCAGTAGCGACAGACGATACATACTCAGACAAGGTAGGGTTGAGTGTTACGGGAAGCAACATGACTACCTATCCTCATTATTATTTCTATACTCTGTCGGCCACCGGGACGACAAGCGTTAATTCTACTCACGCACAGGGCTATCAAGCCTATGGCACCCCAGCATATCAATGGTATCAAAGCAACTCTACCAGCCCGAGCGACTATTCGGTTCTAAGCGGGGCTACGACGGCCTCTTGGGACGATACCACGGCTCCTGCGGGACTCATAACACCGGGCAGTGCGGACGCTACTGATGGGACCTACTCGTTCAACATAAGCGTCTCCCTTGTTGGGAGTGGCGTAACGGACGGAGAGGCCAGGTATTATCTTCGGGAAATGACGGCTACCGGGGCGACGAGCCAGAACTCAACTGCCGATAGCGGATATAGAAACGCAGGGCCGCTCTTAATTCAGTTGATGAGAAGTGCCGGGGATAGCGATGATAATTACTCCGATATAGTGGGAGTGACTTCAAGCCCATATGTGGATACGGATGTTCCACTCCCTACCATAACCCCCGGGACGGCGGTGGCAAGTAACGGCACATACACAGATTATGTCTATGCCTACTTGTCGGGGGCATCGTTCAATGATGGAGTGGGCAGATATTACAAATGGGTAGAAACCGCCGATGGTGCAGCCTCGCAGAACTCCACGCCTGATCGAGGACATACAGGGATAGGGACTCCACAATATCAGTGGCAAAGGACCAGCGACGATGAGGACTGGGGATTTTCAAACTTGACCGGGGCCGTCTCTGCGAGCTTGAACGATACCACCGCTCCTGTCGGAGCGATAGGTGATGCCCTGGCGATAGCCTCGGATGCCGAATATGTGGACAAAGTTACTCTGAGTCTATTTGGGGGAGCGACCACAAACGGTTCACGGCGCTATTATCGCTGCGTTCTTAACGGGTTGGGGGCAACAGAGCAAACATCATCTTCCAACAGAGGCTTCAGGGGAATAGGGAATGCTACTTATCAATGGTTCATATCGGCAGCAGACTCGGACGCTGATTATTCCAATATCACCCCCCCTGGCCTAACGGATTATGCTTACAATACCACCAACGGTGTCTTTTATCCTGACGGCAGGTTCTACCTGGCGGCAATAGTGGCTACCGGAGCCACCGA
>NZ_JABXWD010000598.1 GCF_019173545.1 Candidatus Magnetobacterium casense
CTCCATTCAAACGTGGTCACGTTGCTCACGCACAGTAACAATGCCATATTACACAGGTATAAAAGTGGCTTAAATCCTTGCAACCACGGTTGATAGTGGTACTATACTGATCGGATTCGAGTTTTTTCGGGTATCAAAATTGCCTGCATACAAGAAAGAAAGGGGGGCTGAAGCCCCCTGCTACAAACCGCACCTTATTATGAAGTCTTCATTGTTGCGGCTTTAACTGCGGGAAGAGGATCACATCCCTGATGGATTGAGAGTTCGTAAGGAGCATGACAAGCCTGTCAATGCCGATGCCTTCACCGGCGGTTGGTGGCATGGCAAACTCAAGTGCCCGGAGAAAGTCCTCATCCATGACGTGTGCCTCCTCATCACCCTTCTGTCTGGCAATGAGCTGGTCGTTGAATCTGCCGCGCTGGTCGATGGGGTCGTTTAGCTCGGAGAAGGCGTTGGCCATTTCGCGGGCAGTGATAAACAACTCAAACCGGTCGGTGAGACTGGGGTTGTCCTTCTTTCGTTTTGCCAGCGGGGATAGCTCCACCGGGTAGTCGATTATAAAGGTGGGCTGTATGAGGTTAGGCTCCATGCGCTCCTTGAATATCTCATCGAGTGCCGTTGCGTATGATGCCCCCTTTGGGATATCGATGCCGTTGTCTTTGGCCCATTTTATGACGCTATCCGTATCCCCCATCGCCTCGTCAGGAACACCAGCGTCCCTGAAGCTGTCAAGGAAGGCAATCCGTCTCCAGGGTGGCGTGAAGTCGATGTCGTGCTCGCCGTACCTGAACTTCAGAGTTCCGATGGCCTGCATTGCCACGTAGCACAGCAACTCCTCGGTAAAGGACATGAGGTAGTGGTAGTCCTTGTAAGCAATGTAGAACTCGATCATGGTGAACTCGGGGTTGTGTTTTGTGGATATCCCTTCGTTGCGGAAGTTTCGGTTGATCTCAAAGACGCGCTCATAGCCGCCAACGATCAGGCGCTTGAGGTAGAGTTCCGGTGCTATGCGCAGAAACAGGTCCATGCCCAGGGTGTTGTGGTGAGTCTTGAAGGGTTTTGCCGCGGCCCCACCCGGTATGGGGTGCATCATGGGGGTTTCGACCTCAATAAAGCCCTTGGTCTCAAAAAAGTCGCGAATTGCCTTTATGATCTTGCTTCGGGAGGCAAATGTTGTTCTGACTTCGGGGTTGACTATAAGATCGAGGTAGCGCTGTCGGTAACGTAGTTCGACGTCCTTGAGGCCGTGCCACTTCTCAGGCAGTGGGCGCAGGGCCTTGGCCAGTATCTTGAAGTCGCTGACCTCGATAGTCAACTCATCCGTGCGTGTCCTGAACAGTCTGCCGTTGACGCCGATGATGTCTCCGATGTCCAGCTTCTTGAGGACCGGAAACGTGTCCTTGAGGATGTCCCTGGCCAGATATATTTGTATCTTCTTGCCGGAGGAGTCCTGGACGTGTGCAAAGGATGCCTTGCCAAAATTGCGGTAGGCAACGATACGTCCTGCCACAGAACAGCCGATGGTGTTTTCTTCCAACTGAGCACCCGTAACATCGGTGTATTTTTCAATAAGCACTGCGGCATAGTCGGTTGCCTGGAAATCCTGGTTGTAGGGGTCAAGCC
>NZ_JABXWD010000599.1 GCF_019173545.1 Candidatus Magnetobacterium casense
TCCCCTTGACCCCATAAGGCTGGTGATGTTATACATGTTTATGCTCCCTTACTTAGCAAGCGATAACATCGGTAAAACCTCTATCTCAAACTGTAAAATATTACGCATAAGTCACAGCAATGATGGGGTCAAGGGGGGGCAAAAATTTATGCACCCACCGAAACATTTCTATTGACATCGCCGACAGGATTGTCGTAAACTTCAATTGTTTTGCACTGTATGTTAGCAGAGAGAATATTAAGACTCAAGGGCGAGTTAAGAAAGAAAAAAAAGAAGGCCCTTTTCATCACCGATATCACCAACATAAGATACCTGACTGGTTTTACGGGGTCTCACGCTTATCTGTTGGTATCGGACAAGGGAGACGTCCTGTTTACGGACTTCCGATACAAGGAGCAATCAGCCCGGGATGTCTCCGTGTGTAGATGCGAAATAATCAACAAGGACATCACCGGCGTCCTGGGCAAGTACGCAAAGGGCATTGGCATCAGGGCGTTGTCCGTGCAGGACACCATCACATACAGGCAGTACAAGGCACTGTCAAAACACTTTGAACTCACCACACTGTCAGAAACGGTAGAGGGACTACGTGCCATCAAGGATGCCTCCGAGGTAGAACTGATCAAACAGGCCATACAAAGGGCCGAAGACGCTCTGGCCGCCATAAAGGGCTACATAAAGGCCGGCGTTACGGAGAGAGCAATATCGCTGCGTCTTGAGGATGCCTTACGGAAATGCGGCGTGGACAAACTCCCCTTTTATCCGATAGTGGCCTCGGGGCGGAACTCGGCCCTGCCCCATATCAAGCCCACAGAGAAAAAGCTCGAAAAGGGCGACCTTGTTGTCATCGACTGGGGAGGGGAAAGCGGCGGATACTTTTCGGACATGACCAGGACGTTTCTTGTTAAGGGCCCTGATGTTGAGAAAAAGGTTGAAAAAAAGAAGGAGATATACGACGTCGTGCTCCGTGCCAACACCAGTGCCATTGAGGGAGCAAGGGCCGGATTAACCGGTACAGAGACGGACGCCATCGCCAGGAAGGTCATAAAGGATGCAGGATTTGGTCAGTACTTCGGACACGGCACCGGCCACGGCGTAGGGCTTGAGGTACACGAGAGACCCCGCATATCTCTAAAGGCCCCAAAAACAATCGTAGCCGATGGCATGGTCTTCACCGTGGAGCCTGCCATATACATCCCCGACCTTGGCGGCGTCAGGATTGAGGACATGGTTGTCGTCTCAGGCGGGAGGGCGCAGAGGATAACAACACTTCCAAGAAGTTTGGAAATAGTTTAATATATATATGCAGATATCTGTGAAAATGACAATAGCAGTTGGTAAGTTTAGGAGGCCACGTGATAGCAACAAATGACTTTAGAAGAGGTACCAAGATAGAGTACAAGGGTGAACCCTACGAGGTAATAGAGTTCCAGCACGTCAAGATGGGCAGGGGGGCAGCCTTTGTCAGGGCAAAGATGAAGGGGCTTAAGAGTGGCAAGGTCATCGAGGATACCTTCAACTCGGGGGAGAAGTTTCCCAAGGCCAACCTCGAGGCAAAACAGATGCAGTACCTCTATAATCAGGATAATCAATACTATTTTATGGACATGG
>NZ_JABXWD010000006.1 GCF_019173545.1 Candidatus Magnetobacterium casense
TGGATCATTTCGTTGTTGTCACTATAGGCGATTGCCGTAAGGTAACCGCTCTTGCCAAGCACACTGGATGGACTCTTGACCTCTTCCCAACTGCGCGTAACGAGGTAATCGAGTGTCCTTCCAATGTAGTCAAGATGCCGTACTCTCACCAAAGCGTCAAGGGTACGATAGACTTCCGTGGCAAGGCCGTTATTGTCATTGACATTGGGGAATTTCTCGGAATGCAGAGGCAGGACTTTAAAAACTCCCTGAGTTATGTCATCGTTTGCGAGTACAATAACAACATACAGGGCCTTATCATAAAGAATCCCGATTCCCTCGTTACGCGCAGTTGGGAAGAGGTCAAGAGTCCATCCAGTGTGCTTGGCAAGAGCGGTTACCTTACGGCAATCGCCTATAGTGACAACAACGAAATGATCCAGATACTGGACATAGAAAAGATACTTGTTGAGATACTGGGGATGGACACCAAGATAGCTGATGAGTTTATCAATCAGGCCAACGAAGCGGCACTTTGCGGCCATCACATCCTCGTTATAGACGACTCCAAAGCGGCCAGGGCGCTGATTGAGGCAGTGTTGGAGCAGCTTGGCTTTACGTATGAGAGCTACAATTCAGCAAGTGATGCCCTTGCCGAGCTTGAGGCAGATTCCAAGGCCAAACACCGCTTCTGCATGTCCATCTGCGACATAGAAATGCCGGGCATCGACGGCTTTACCTTTACGCGCAAGATACGTTCAAACCCTGACCTCAAGGACTTATTCATCCTACTTCACAGTTCTATGAGCAATCCTACAAACATGGACAAGGCCAAACAAGTAGGTGCCGACTCCTTTGCGGCCAAATTTCAACCCGACTCACTTGCCGCAGAAATACTCTCTGCTATAAAGCAGGTTGAAAGCAGGAGGGGCGTTGGTCTATCGAAGTCCTGAGTTCCTGTTGTCCTTACCTGAAGGCTCCCAGCTCAGGTCTATCAGGTAGCCGTTTTCATCATAACAGGTTTCATAGAAGTTCTTCAGGAGCATTAACTGAGCAGACCCGTTAACTCCACAACGGCAAACCTCGGTATCAAAGATCATATTGTTCTTCTGTATAAACGCCTTGGGGCCTTCCTCCTTGTAGTGTCGTGCCGTTTCGGCGTTGACCTCTATGAACATCCTGTTACCGTTTTTTGTCGTAATATGTATGACTGTTTCAAAGATGTTCTCCGACAGCACCGACCCTGCAATGGGGTCATATACGATACGCTTAAGCCCGCTTATCTCAGGCTCATTGACGCTCTGCTCCATGACTTCGCACAGTGCCCGCCACTCTCTGATACGTGCCTCAAGCTCGTCAAACTCGGTGGATACGGCCTGTCTGCTTAACACTTCGATCCTCCTTCTGATGGTCTCAACCCTTTCGGTGACGTGGTACTTATCACCCAGCTTCTGAACCCGACTCAACAACAGACGAGCCTTACCCTTGAGGGTTTCGATCTCACTTGCAAGGGTGACCTTTCTCTTCTTCACCTGGTGATAGACGGAATACCCCACCGATGACATCAAAATAAACATGGCTATTAACAAATACATCCTCCGTACCTCCTTTATATGCTCTATATAAAATCATCACATACTATCTATTATAAACCATGTGAGTAAAAAAATGTTATCCGTTTGTCTCTGAAGGCAGGGCAATCGCATTTGAAAAAAAGTGCCGATGTCTATCTATAGGGTCGAAAAATTTAGAGAGTTTTTTCGTATCTACTCAAAAAAAACCCCAAGTTTAAATCTCTGGTGTTTGCAAAAAACTCCTCCGGCGTTATACAATAATCAACACCGGCATGGGATTATTCAGAGAAACAAATGGTGCAGGATACGCCTATCAACGGATACTTATAACAGTCCTCATGTTTCTGAGTGTACTGAGGGTGTTTTATGTCCTCTATGGGCCGCTTGACCTTAGCGCCGATGAGGCGTTGTACTGGGATTGTACCCGCCACCTGGAACTCAGTTATTACTCCAAGGGGCCGCTCATTGTCTACCTGATGTATGTCTCAACGTCGCTGCTTGGCTCCAATGTCTTTGCCATCAGGGTTATGGCAGTGGTCATATATTTCCTGGGCAGCATATACCTGTATAAACTCGTGATTGCGCTCTACGACAACGACCCTGTACCCACCGTGAGTTCCGGTGCAAATAAGCCGTACTATAGCGACCCGCGGTTCATTGCCCTTGCCTGCGTGTTGATATTTCAGGTCATACCGCTCTTTGGCACCTATGCGATAGTGTTTACGATCGATTCACCATTTGTCTTTTTTTGGATACTCGCCCTGTACCTTCTCTGGAGGGTTATCACGGAACCACCACAGGGATACGGTACGTGGGTGTTGCTTGGGGTAGCAATAGGGCTGGGGATGCAGGCCAAGTACATCATGGCCATGTTTATACCGTGTGCCTTTGCATTTCTCCTTCTGACCCCGCACAGGGCATTGCTGCGAACTTTAGGGCCATACGTGGCATTTGTTGTAAGCATGGTGTGTTTTTCACCGGTTGCCATATGGAACATGCAGCACAACTGGGTGACACTACGACACACCGCCGGACACGCACATGTATCGGACGGACTGCGGATTGTTCCGGGGAGTTTTTTCGAATTCCTCGGTTCACAGGCGGGGGTTGTGACACCGGTGATATTTGTGCTGCTCTTTGTTGCACTGTTTAAACTCAGGGGAGATGGCACAAGGCAACAGGGGGCCTTCTTGTTTTATTTTTCCATACCGGTGTTTGGATTCTTCCTGCTCAAGAGCGCCCAGGGCAAGGTCCAGGCCAACTGGGCCATGACGGCATACATCACGGGACTGATTGCCTTTGTCAGATACTTCCTGTACGCCCAGAGCAAAGAGACCCTCAAAATAACAGGCGTACACACCAGGAGGGCCATAGTTATCGGAATAATCGTGGCCATCCTGCTGACGGTGGTAGGTCTCTTTCCCCGGGCCGCGGGACTCCCCCACAAGCTCGACCCCACTGCCAGACTCAGGGGATGGCAGAGCCTCGGTGCGGCGGTTGGCAGGGTCTACGATGAACTGGCAGAAACCACGGAGGTACTGATCTTTTCTGACAAGTATCAGATAACGAGCGCCCTGGCCTTCTACGTCCCCGGCAATCCGATTACATATAGCATAAACCTCGGCAGACGCATGAATGAGTACGACATGTGGCCCGGTATCAACAATGCCGCAACAGCAATAAGGCAACGCACAACAAAACCCATAAGCGGACTCTTTGTCACCGATGGCGACGCCCCCATCAACGATATTGTACTTGATGCCTTTGACAGGTGCAATAAGCAACTCCTCGATATCCGGGAAAACGGGCGTGTCCTGAGACAGTATTCCATATTCAAGTGTCTTGGATTTACAAGCCTCCACGACAAGACGCCGCAGACGTATTGACAAGCGACAGTGGCAATGAATGAGACGCTAAAGGTCTGTGAGTTTTTTACGAGCATCCAGGGGGAATCGTCCTATGTCGGGCTGCCATGTGTGTTTATACGTCTGACGGGGTGTAACCTGCGTTGCAACTACTGCGACACACGCTATGCCTACACGGAAGGGACGGATATGTCTGTAGCCGACCTGCTGGATAAGGTGCAAGGCACCCACATCAGGTTGGTTGAGCTAACCGGCGGTGAACCACTCCTACAGTCTGCGACACCGGTTCTGATTGACGCCCTTGTTGCCATGGGGTTCAGGACGCTGATTGAGACAAACGGCTCCATAAACATAGGCCGTTTTAACAGGGCGGCAGTGTTTGTTGTTGACCTCAAGGCGCCTTCAAGCGGGATGGTTGACCACAACGACCTGTCAAACCTCAAGGCTCTAAGTCCCATCGACGAGGTAAAGATAGTCCTCGGCGACAGGGACGATTACCGGTGGGCATCAGAGCTTATAGCACGGTATCGTCTGACTCAGCGATGCCATGTTCTGTTGTCCCCCGTTGCCGGTGTGCTGCAGGCCGAAACACTCGCCGCCTGGATACTCCAGGATGCCCTTGAGGTACGGTTGAACCTACAACTTCACAAATCCATCTACGGCACAGACAGGCGTATGGTCTGAAAGGCATAAGAAAAAAAGGTTGCTGCAAATATTTCTGTGATGATAGAAAGTTAAGCATTATGGGGTCAAGGGGGCTTATTCGTGTTGGAGCAGTACCGAATCACTCAGGAGCAGAACATGAAGTCGCTTTTGCCGAGGTCTTTTACCTGGTACATGACGGAGTCTGCCTTTTTGATGAGCATATCGGTGTCACGCGCATCCTGTGGATAGAGGCTGATGCCAATGCTGGCTCCGATGGTACACTCAATGGTGTCAAACTGAAATGGTCTGCTAATAACGTCGATTATTTTTTCAGCGATGTGCTGGACGTCTTTTTTTTCGCCGACCCGGGTGAGTATGACGTTGAACTCATCTCCGCCTATCCGTGCAACCGTGTCGGCATCACGCACACAACCCGACAGGCGTTTGGCCGATTCCCTGAGAACCAAGTCGCCGATCTGGTGTCCATACGTGTCATTGACATGCTTGAAGCGGTTGAGGTCTACATACAGCAGCGCTACCAGGTGGCTGTAACGTTTTGCCTGTACAATGGCCTGTTCCAGGCGGTCAAAGAACAGCATCCGATTAGGCAATCCGGTGAGGACGTCAAAGTGGGCAATGTACTTGAGTTTTTCTTCGGCCTCTTTTTTCTCCGTTATGCCAACACAGGAGCCTATGAAGCCTATAAATTTATGATCATTTGTAAAGCGCGGATTGCCCGTATCCAAAATCCAGCGATAGACACCATCATGGCGTCGCAACCGGTACTCCAGGCGGAATTGTTGTCGCTTCTGATGTGACTCGCTGCACATATCCCTGCACCTCTGGCAATCCTCCGGATGTACGCCCTTTAGCCAACCCTCATTGGCTTCTTCGCTGAGGCTCTTGCCGGTGTATTCAAGCCAGACCTTGTTGAAGTAGTTGCGGCCCGTATCGGCATCCGACATCCAAATAAACACGGGCGCCGAGTCTGCCATTATCCTGAACCTGCTTTCGCTTTCAACCAGGTGTGCCTCCATTTCGTTACACCCCATAGTAGCGCGCTGCATGGCAGAGAGACGGTTCCTAAGCTCGCACAACTCATCGAGCAACTGCTGCTTTGTCTTGTCCTCGTCTTTCATCACGCATATTTAGTGTACAATAAGTTCAATGCAAAAATAAATTCCTTCCTGTAAATATTTCTGTGATGGTAATAGTTCACCCCCCTAAGAAGAAGGAAAGAAAGGGGCGGCTCCGCTTCTTTCCCGCTCCAGGGGGTGAGGCACCCCTGCCATAAAAGTCGCACCTGGCCCCCTTCAGAACCCCCCGCAAGGGGAGGGGCGAGGCGCAATCTTGTCGCAGCGGGTCGCACCCGCCCCGGCCACGAAGAAGTCCCCTTGACCCCGTAAAGTGCCATTATCTTGTATTTAATCCAATCGAAACGTGCTATACAACCGAGAAAATACATGACAGATATCAGGATTTAAGTTTCGTTGAACATGCTTTTAAGATAATGAAGACAGAACAATTAGGAGTAAGACCTGTATATGTGAGAGCAGGCTACATTTCTATGCGATAGATAACCCCGCGGAGCTTATGGGATGGCAGCTTGTAAAACTGCACATACGATGGGGTCAGCTTCTTGATCAATGAGAAAATCTTCCAGATGAAGTTGTTTGTGGAGATGTCTTCCTGCCCGTAGAAGATGGTCTTGATGTCTATACCGTTTGTCAGCAGGAGACGTTCAACGTCCACGACTTCCATGTAGCCCATTTCGATGACAAACGTCCTCAGGCCATCGGTTATACTGCTCCCCGTATAGGCCTTGACGCCAAAGGGCTCGTCTATCTTCTCCATGGATACGATCAGGTTGTCCTCGTAGATTATGTTATCGGCAAACATCGTGCGTACTATGTATGGCGGCACCATGTTCATGTCCCTGGCAAAGAACAATCCCGTCCCCTGTATCTTGCTAAACCGCTTGAAGAACTCAACGTAGGTAGGGAGAAAGTCCCTCAACGGCATGGGTTTCAGGCGCATGTAGAGTCGTCTCTGACCCTTGGTATAGATCATAATGACAATGAACGGTATGGCGGCGATGATAATAGACCAATAGCCACCATGGGGAATCTTAAACGTATTTGAGGCAAAATACACGGCATCCACCATGAAGACAAAAAACGAAAGCAGTGTAAGTGCCCAACTCTTACGCAAATAAAATATCCAGGTCATAAACAGCCCCGTAAGCGTCATAGTACCGGTAACGGCCAGTCCGTAGGCAGCGGCCAGGTTGCTTGAGGCCTTGAACTCGTACATGATAATCAACACGCTGACAAGCAAGAACCAGTTTACAAAGCCGATATATATCTGGCTTCTGAACTCGGTTGATGTGTAATCGACCTTAAACATGGGCATCAGACGCGTGGTGATGCTCTGATAGACGATTGAAAACATCCCGCTGATCATGGCCTGTGAGGCGATGACGGTTGCCAGGATGCTCAGAAATAGAAACGGTACATACAGGGACTTTGACTGTGATAGAATCATCTCAAAGAGTACGTTTTTGGCGTCGGGGTGGGCTATCAGAAATGCGCCCTGTCCCATGTAGTTAAACAGCAACGCCACAAAGACAAAGTACCACGCCTTAAGGATTGGAGTCCTACCCAGGTGTCCCATATCGGCATAGAGGGCCTCTCCGCCCGTGGCGCACAGGGTGACCTCGGAGAGGATAAAGAATCCGCTTACGCCGTTGTCGATTAGGAACTTTAAACCATAATACGGATTGACCGCCTTAAACACCATCGGCTCCTTCACTATGGACAGCACCCCGGAGACCGACAACACTATAAACCACAAGAGCATGATCGGTCCAAAGGCCTTGGCCACACGCTCGGTCCCCTTGTCCTGGAAAAAGAACAGGACAACGGCGATAATTCCCGCTATCAGGATCAAGGTGTTGCGGCCGGTTTTTTCAAGCCCCGGGACGAGCAACAATCCCTCCACGGCACTCAATATGCTTATGGCCGGGGTAATGACGCCATCCCCGATGAGCAGCGATATGCCAATAATAGACAGCAGCGTGATAAATGCTACCTGCCTGCCGGACTTCAACAACGGTCGCAGTATCTCCTTGAGGACGATAGTGCCCCCCTCACCCTTCTTACCGAGGCTCATGGCCAGCCACCCGTACTCCAACGTCACCAGCACACACAGCGTCCACACGATCAGCGACAGCACGCCCGTTATGTTTTCACTGGTGGGTTTGGTCAGCAGGATGATGACGGTGAGGGTATAGATTGGGCTGGTACCAATGTCACCAAAGACCAGTCCCAGAGACTTTATTATGCCTCCAATGCCGGCGCCATCTCTGCTCATAACCAGGATACTTCCATCACTGCTTTGTAGTATACTATAGCTATGGAAGAAAATGAAACAGGATAAATATATATATAGATCAGACCACGGGTGCATTTCCACAGGCAAGATAAATATGTTATAATGATTTCAGGTTATCTGTTATGAAGGAATTGCCATTAAAAGACGGTTGTTACAGGACTGACCCCGGGGCAGTGTTCTCCAGGGACCTGGCCACGCTGATGTTTTATCCGACAATGGCGGCGGTTGTTTGTCATGGCAGTTTCCTGGCCAGGTATGCCGCTCGATTCTACGGGCATCCGGGGGTGTGTATGAGCAGCATGGGCGTCTTTGTCGGGCTTGAGGCCGCCGGTGTCCGGTTTGACATATCGGGCTTGGATAACGTGATGAACCTCACTGGTCCGTGCGTGATTATCGGTAACCACATGAGCGTCCTTGAGACACTTACCATGCCGGCAATCATCGGGGCCTATAAGGACATAACGTTTGTCATAAAAAAGGAGTTGGCTACATATCCCGTCTTCAGGTATCTGTTGATGTCGATGAACCCCATTGTGGTCAACCGCACCAATCCGCGTGAGGACCTCACGGCAGTCCTGACGCAGGGCAGCGCCATCCTGGCAGAAGGCAGATCTCTGGTGATCTTTCCTCAGAGCAGCAGGAGTGTCACGTTCGACCCCAAGGTGTTTAATACGATAGGGATCAAGCTGGCCCTCAGGGCCAATGTACCGGTCATCCCCCTGGCCATTAAGACCGATGTCTGGGGCAATGGAAAACGAATCAAGGATTTTGGCCCCATAGACCCAGCAAAAACCGCATACTTTGCCTTCGGACAACCCATGTACATAAAAGACAGGGGAATACAACAGCATCAGTTGATCATTGAGTTCATCACCGAAAAACTAAAGCAATGGCAACTTTCAGTATCCTCTTAAAAAAGCATGGTAAAATGTTTCGCAAGAAGGGGTCAAGGGGACTGGTCCCCTTGCGGGGGGTTCTGAAGGGGGGTGGAGCCGCCCCTTTCTTCCTTGTGCTACCATGAGATATAAAGAAGATACAACTTTCACATACAACAGGATAAATTCACCTTACCTAATCTATTAGGAGTTATTGACAACAACAAGGGGGTTATTTACGCATTATGATAGCACAGACATTAGAGCGGGATTTTGACCTGACTGAAATCATCAATGGAGAGGAAATTATGGGGCCTAGTCCGTTTGGAAGACACCAGAGAATTAGTATGAATCTGTCTGATATAATAAGTCCTTATGTAAGGCGAAATAAGTTAGGAAGGTTGTTTTCTTCCCCGCTTGACGTTATTCTCAAAGAGGCAGAGCAGAGGTTGCAGCCTGATATTCTGTTTATCAGGAAAGGCAACATGGGTATCTTTCAGGACTGGGTCAGGGGAGTGCCTGACATGGTCTGCGAAATCGTAGCAACCACGGTTGATTGTGGTGCTACCGAGCAAGAGGCTCATTATACACAACTATACGGGTTTAGTCACGCCATATTTTTTTGCGAAGGTATTGACTATTAGCACCAAGTTTTTTTAAGGCCCCTCTTTTTCTTCCCGTTGCAGGGCTGTCGTATCATCGGGGTTGTGCAGGGCGATTGCCCTGGCGACTTTTTGGGCATTTCCGGGGGGGGAGGGCAGGGCCTTGAGTCTGTCGCTGATCTGTCTGTACTTTGCAAGATAGTCGTTGTATCGTTGGGGATCGACCTTTATGGCGAAGTTGCCGGGCATCTTCCACTTATCCTTGAGGTAGAGCCAAGAGGCAAAATCCGTGGGGTCAAAACCCTTCATCACCTCGATGTCAGTGGTGTTTTTAAGCCCTACGATGGCCAGCCCTTGGGAGTCTGCCTCGATGCGGTGTTGACCGTTAAAGGGGTAGGCTCCGTAGTTGTCAAAGAACTCCCACGTGGAGTACGATATCTGACGCTCTGATGCGTGGCAGGAGTCACAGGTGCGTGACTTGCCAAAGGAGTGTGCCGCCTGATCAAACTGTATCCACAACAGATGCTTGTTGTTGCGTGGCAAACCATCAAAGGTGCCAACGATGAAGTAGGCGTCGTTGGTTTCGCCCTTTGGCCACCTGAACTGCAAACCGGCAGAGGCCGGAACGTCGCCCTTGATGTTGCCCACGCTGTGGGGCCATATCTTGTATGATCGCCATGTGCCAGTGATGTCCTTTGCCAGGATTGGTGGCTGTTGGATGCCGTAGTACAGTGAGTACTTCTTAAACGGGTTTGGATTTCCCGCTATGACCCCGGGGCCCCAGATGGTCAACTGATATCCCCCCAGGGCGTTGATGTGGCAGGAGGCACAGTCCATGTTCTTGTGGATACCGCGTGCGTGCGCCTCTTCTATTTCGATGTGACAGTCCTGGCACGTTGCCTTTCGTTCGATGTCGCCCATGCCCTTTTCACCTGTTGGGTGACAGGCTATGCAGTTAATGCCCTTTGTATAGTGGACATCAGGTTGCATACCAGAGGGGATGGAGTAGTCGCCTCCGATGTAGGTCTCCCCCCGTCGTGCCATCATCGCCCCCGGGTGGCAGATGCTGGTGCTCCTGCCGGAGCCGGAGCATGTTTCGGGGCTGGGGATGCGTGACATGGCATGAACGCCCTCCTTGTTGTTGGGGGTGTAGTGGCAGTCGAGACACCCGGCATGGCAGACGTTACACATTTTCTGTTTGTCCTGCGCCTGACGCTTGTTGAAGGGGACGTTGAGGTTCCTGGCAATTTCGTTGGTGTTTTGGTAGTCAAACCCAGCACCCTTCAACTCCTCAACGGCCGGCAGATCGGCAAACGATGGCCCGCAGTTGTGAGGACCATAGCCTGTGGGCGTCGTCCACGTCTTCATGTACCTCTGACGGTAGTTTGCCCCCATGACGGTCTTTTTGAACTGCTTTAGTTCCTGGGGATGACAATTGCTCTTGCCGCATGTCTTTTGCGCTATGGCGGGGTCAAAGTTGAAGGTTTCCCTGTCCCTGTCGTGCCACAGGACGTTGCGCACCTCCATGGGAACTGTGAGTGCGTTGTTTTCCATTACCTTTGGCAGCAGCTCGTATATCTTGTTATCACCCGTAGGCAGGAGGGGGCCTTTAAAGGACTTTTGCCTGTCCATCACCTCGGCGTGTTCATTGATAATGAGTGCCCTGAGCATCCCCTTGTGGGCCTCGTCCTTGTCCGTGGCCCTGCCATTGCCCAGATGACAGTCGTGGCATTGAATGTCTGGGTGCTTGCTCTGCCTCTGAACCTCCAGCGACGTGGCATATAAGTGCTCGGCACCAAGTTTCTTCATAAGCTGCTTGTCAGCGTGGCACCTCACGCACTGCACGGAGGTATCCTGCCAACGACGATAGGCCGGCATGGCAATCGCCACCGCAATGACCGCAAAGGCTATCACTATGACCTTCCCCGTGACAAGTTCACTGAGCTTGCCCGCTAAAAAACTCTTTGACATCCCATAATTATAGTCTATACGGAAAACCGTCAATTAAAATGCTTACCGTAATCCTCCTTTAGCTTCATGCTCAGGTGGGGTATAAGACTTAATCGAACTCCAAAAGTAATAAGAGCCATCAAACCAGTTTTGTTTCACGACTTTAAGTCTTTCATTTAATTTATGAAACCATTTTTCGGCTGACTCATTGAAGATATTAAAAAGCCACTCATATGATTGTCTGTTATTATATACGTCATCAAGGAATTTGACAACCCTGTGCTCTTCAAAACGCCCAAAATCAGCCCATGTTCTGACGCTATCATGCCTCTCAAATTCCTGTGCGCATCGCAGGGACATTATCATCTGCACCTGACTGTAGATGTCTTGCAGTGCCTCGTTGTCTAGTCTGAGTATATCATTGCGTATTACAGGCAATGAGAGAACCTGACGGTATAAGTCATGGCTCTTTGGGGCCTTCCCTTCCAGGGCATGAGAGTGAAAAAAGGTTGGATGCCGAAATTTAGTATATGCAAATCCAAGGTCGTAAAAAGACCGCATTGACTGATAGTGCCATTGAAACTTTGTATTAATGAGTAAATAAAAAATATCCCAACTCTTAAATCTAAATGCAGCAATGTTGGCTGTCATATACAAAAATCCAGCCACAACGTATGGCACTGAAAGCACCTCTCTATACCCCGACCGATCTTCACCGGCTTGTGTAATAAACTCCAACAGACCCTTGAAGTGTGCAAATACCTCTTTGGCGTTGATTCTGGCCATTGCAATCGTTAAACCGACAGACTCTTGTTGTGTGTCTATAAGTTCCCTGGCGGCCTGTTCTGTAAGATGAGGCTTACCTCCATACAAGGATAACGTCATTTCCCACGACTGTGTAAATGTTGCCATGATTCGGTCAAAGGCCGATTTCATGTCATATATCTTTTGCATGTATGAGGCGCCTGTATCCGTATATGATGAATAAGTCTTTAATATCTTATCTGGACGTACCTTATCCAGCGCATTTGATGACCCTCTCTGGGATGAACTGAGCATACTGCCACCTTGACTACCTCCAAAACGGCTGATCACCTTATCCACGATATCGAGCAATTCCCGTCCGGTTTGAATCCTCTTTTGAGGCTCTTTAATAATGCTCTTTTCCAGAATATTTTCCAAGATTATCTTAAACTTTGGTTCTTTCTGTAATTGTTCCGGAGCAAATGCCGTACCAAGTTCTTCCCTATAGAGATATCTGCCCGTGAGCATGCAATATAACAACTTCCCAAGTGCATAGACATCTGCGCTCTCTTTAACGTCCACAATTCCGCCACGCTCTTGCTCAGGCGCCATGAACTTTTTAGCCCCCGTAGTCTCACCTATTTCTGTTATTCTATTTTTTGTCGGTGTATTTTTTACAAAGCAGATACCAAAATCCGACACCAAAGGTACCTTAATAGGCTTACCCAGGAAAAGAATGTTTGCAGGTTTTATATCCCTGTGTATAATGCCCGCTTCATGTGCCCCCGTTATACCATTGACAATCCCCCTGAAGATATCCAGACAGAGTTCAATTTTATAATCTTTTATTACATCAATCTCTTTTTCAAGTGTTGTTTCGGCCATTGGCATTACAATATAACCATATTTTGAAGTTTTTTCGACTTCTTCAAGATTGTGATCTATAACGGGGATAATATTGTCGGCCCCTTTCTTTGTTAATTCTATATGTTTTTTCATCTCCTGGACAAAACGTGCCCTCCTCTTGACTTGCCCGCGATTAAAATGTATCAGCTTTAGCGCACAAAATTCGGCTCCTTCATCCCTGTGAGCCTTATAAACTTCAGCCTGACCACCTTTGCCGATACGTTCTTCAGTTGTCCAGGCACCATATTTCTTCGGGTTCATTTTTTTATTATAGCAGATTTACCGTGAAAATCTCTGTGAGGTAGAGACCGTGCCAGGGCATAGAGTCGTGTAACTCTCTGATAACTGAGCTTGCCCACTAAAAAACTCTTTGACATTACCGATGTTACCGTGATTCTTTGACAAGTATCACGAGTTCACGCAGGAGAAAGACGAGCGACTCGACATCGAGGAACCTGTCTGCGGTACCGTCAAAGAGCATCTTGACTTCGGCGGGGAACTCGCTATCCCCCTGCCAGTACATGAGCAGCGCCGGCAGCTTTGGCAGCAGAGGCAGCATCCACGTCTGAGTTGAGGGTTGTCCCTCCACGGGCACGGCACCGATGGCCTTGACGGCGTTGACACAGGCGTCAAAGTTCTGTGTGAACAGTTCGGTAAGCGGCCCTTCGCACTCACGCTTAAAGGCAGATGCCTTGATGTTGCCCATCTTGAGCGAGTCAAAGGACACCCAGTTGCCTGATGGCTCAACGCCCCCGCCCATCTTGAGATAGATAAGCAGCAGTATCTTCATCCAGAGGCTTGCCTGTGCCTCCGAGGTTATATCGCCATTGTTGTCGATGATAAAGTCCCGTCCCAGGCACCCGATCCTGACCCCCCCGGGGACAACATCCGCACCCAGGGCGCCAGCCACCTGAGCAAGGTCTATCTTTCTGACCTCCTGTCTGAGCGTCTCAAGGATGCTCTCTACTGTGTCCACTGGTGTTATCTTGAGCGACAACTGCTCCAGCTTATCTCTCTGCAGCTCCGTGCAAGCCTCCAGGGCAGAGTTGCCTTTTACCACGGAGATGGCAAAGGCCATGCACGTCTTCTGACCACACCTGCCGCAGTTTGTCTTAGGCAGACTCTTGTATAACTCAACGGGGTTCATATTCCTCCTTCATGTTTCTCGATCTCCTCGATAATTCTATTTACGTTGTTGTACAATCGCTGAATCTTGTTGATAATCTCTTGTCGGTCAAAGGGCGCATCCGGAGATAAGTATGTCTCGTATCTGTATTGAACGGCAAAGGCGTTCAGGTCAACAAACTCCCATAAGTCGGCTACATCGCAGTTGAGACTTTGAAGCTTTACAAGCAGGACATGAAGGTCGTGTTTATAGGCATGTTCCTCTCTGAGAGCTGTAATCCATGCTTTAAGTGATTTTTCAACGGCCTGCTGGGCATGAAAACCAAATATTTCATCGTCAACCAATTCAGAGTCAGCCATTACGTGCAATGCACGCAGGTCTTTGCCCGCCATTGTCAGCATTAGCTTTGCCTCTTCAACCCCTTTCATAAACCACTCTTCCTTCCCTGTAAGCCCTGGCTATGACGTGATTTATCCCGTCTTTCCATCTGTCAAACTCATCTTTACTATAAAGACCAACATCGATCGGGATAAGGTAAGGTGGAAGACCTCGGTAGATATTACCGATTCGCTTTGTCCTGCTTCTGCCGGGACCAAAAGGCTCTTGCTCAACGACAAGAAAATCAAGATCAGAATCGGGCGTAGCTTGCCCTCGTGCATACGAACCAAACAGGATGACCTTTACGGGATGTACGGTCTCTACAATTGATTTTACTATCTCCATTAATACCTCTTCCGTGACGGCGGTCATTTATCATCCCCTGATTCGCTAAACAACTCCTTCCAGTTGTAGGATTTAAGGTTCATGATTTTTGAGTGTATAAGGCCGTCTTCCAGGGCATCCATTCTGTCGTAGCGGTCCTTTACGCCGTAGAAGGGCATGACCGAGTAGAAGGCCTCGTTGATGTATTGTTGCGGCGGGATGAGCACATCAAACTGCCTCGTGTAAAAGGGGTCCTCATCGGGCTGACACGGGCTGCCAAAGACGTTAAACACCCTGCACGAGACCGGACGAGCAGCGTGGATCAGACACTCCTGGCCCCCAAGGAACGGACAAGAGGGCGATGCCTCAAGCTGACTCATCAGGACGGACCTGGCATGTTGCGGCATCTTTTCGCTCACGTACCAGTAAATGCCGGCGACCTCGTGCGGATAGACCGGGATGTCCCTCTGGCTTATGCAGCAGTTGCCACAGCCCTTGTGACATGCCAGGTGGCGGGTGCCCCTTGCAACCTCCGCACGGATTGCCGCCTCAACTCCTTCGTCGATGATCTCGTAGCCGTCCAGAAGCACGGAAAGCCACGGATAGCCTTTATCATTCCTGTCAAACCCTAACTGCATAACGCCACTATTATTGTACCACATCTCTGCAATATAGTTTCTATCTTTCGACAGTATTGATGAGGAGTAATTGTTCACCCCCCTAAGAAGAAAAGACAAAGAAGGGGGCGGCTCCGCTTCTTGTCGCTCCAGGAGAGGGCAGCGCCCCCCGGCTCAATGCGCTCCTGGCCCCCTTCAGAACCCCCTGCAAGGGGAGGGGCGAGGCGCAATCTTGTCGCAGCGGGGGGCGAGCCGCCCCTGGCTCAATTGTCGCACCCGCCCCGGCCACGAAGAAGTCCCCTTGACCCCGTAAAAATGCCGCATATTCTGTATTTAATCCAATCGAAATTTGCTATAATATTGCAGGCTGTTTTTCAGGATGCCCCGCTCCCATTGCAGTTGACCATGCAAATGTGCTATACTCAGTAATAGATGGAAGATTCTTTAATACAAAATAACTTCTTCTACATAGCGGCCTATTCATTGTTATCTCTGGTGTTTATGGCAACAGAGGAACGCATTGGATTTCCAACGGCCCTGGCAGCGTCCTTTTTGTACTACCTCATTTACGAAACGAAACAGGACTATGACATAAGAAACGAAATGGGCATTGGCGGCTGGGAAAAAGTCACCTGGCGACACAGGATGATGTACAACAGGAGTTCGAACTCCTATGCCTGGTTCTGGCCCCTGTGGTTAGTAATGATAGTCGTCCTGGCAGGGGTAGTGTTTATCTTTGGACTATCTCAAGCCGGTAAGTCGCCAAAGGGATAGACTCCCTTTTTTTTTGCCGTAAATGGTAGTAAGTGAGGGGATAGTGCGCGACCTTCTGCGGTTGCTAGTGTGGTACCCGTTGCGGTGGGTGGTGCAGGTGTTACCTGTGGGGGCAGGGTTGATGCTCTTCAGGGCTATGGGGGATATGCACTACGCCCTTTCACGGGGCAAGAGGCAACGGCTGTTTGCAAACCTTTCGGATACGGGCTTGGACGCTTGCAACAAACACCTGATAGTGAGGGAGTACTTCAGAAATCACTACGTTGACCGTTTGTTTATCTTCATTGTGCCGGGGTTTGGCAGCAGTCAGATACGCCGCTATGTTGAACTTGAGGGGGTTGAGCACCTGGAGGACGCCCTTGGGCGTGGCAAAGGGGTTGTCTTGGTGCATGGGCACTTTGGGCCGGTTCATATGCCGCTGGTGGTGCTTGCCCGGTGCGGATTCAGGATAAAACAACTGGGACTGCCCTCCGATGACGGTCTGAGCTGGATCGGTAGAAACGTTGCCTACAGGTTGAGATTGCGCTATGAGGCAAAGATACCGGCAGAGATACTGCGGGCAGACTCGTTTCTGCGACCCGTCTTTGTGTGGCTTGCCCACAACGGCTGCATCATGACAACCGGCGATGGCACCGGCACACAACAACGTCTGGGGAAATACGAGTCGTTTACGTTCCTGGGACGGTCCACTGCCTTCCCCCTTGGTCCGGCAACCCTGGCCAAAAAGACCACCGCTGCCTTTATGCCGGTCTTTATCACACCCGCTGAAAACAACAGATACAGGATAACCATTGAACCACCCCTGAACCCTCTATCACAACAGGAACTCTCCGCAGCCGAGTTGACCGCACTGTTCGTACAACGCCTTGAGACCTACGTCAGACGCTATCCGGGGCTAATGCACTTCCTTGACAGATTATGATGACCTCAGCGTTATAAGGGCAACCTCGGGCGGACAATTGTAACGCATTGGTACCATGTTGTTACCCACCCCGGTTGTGATGTAAGTCTGACGGGCACCGTCTCTGACGACACCGCTTATGTACTTTTGCCCCGACGTCGATGGCAGAAACGGAGCGCCGATAAAGGGAAAGACTATCTGTCCGCCGTGCGTATGGCCCGATAACACAACGTCTATCTTCTTTCTTGATGATTCTATATCGATATTGATATCGGGATTGTGGCTTAACAGTACCTTCACCGCTTGGATGTCTATGCCCTTACAGGCATTGGTCAGGGAGCAGCTACTTTCCCAGTGGTCATCGACACCAAGTATATAGATAGATTGATCGGTTTGTTCTCTGCTGTTAGCCGGTTGAGCGGGTCTTTTAATCCTTACGCTTTTGTTCCTGAGCCAGACCACCCCTATCCTGTCGGTAAACAATCTGCATATAGAGTCAACGGCCTCCTGTCCGCTCCAGAAGTCGTGATTGCCCAGGACACCGTAAATTCCTGCCGGCGCCCTGAGCGTTGACAGGGCATTGACGCATCGTTGGATGTATTGTCTTGCGTCTTTTTCCATTTCGACCTTGCCGCTACCCCCAACCTCGTTTGTCCCCGTGATGAAGTCCCCCGTGAGGGCTATGACATCAGGGGCCTCGGCCATGCACATGTCGGCTGACCTCGATATAAGCCCCTCGCTGACTATCGCAGAACTATGAATGTCACTGAGCAAGGCTATCTTAAACCCATCAAAAGAAGACGGCAAATCCGCAACCACTAACGTTATCCGTCCAATCTCTATATTGTACCGCGAAGTATTGTAGACCCCCTTTGTCCCCAACAACACTACACCAGCCCTCAGGCCGTTAATCAGAAATTTCCTGCGTGTCATAAAAACAAATCTCTCCTAAAAAGAGAACTCACCAAAGACTTTCTTGCTGTAAAAAATCCTGTAATTATACATATAGCACTTCAGAAAAGTCAATAGCAAAAATCACAGTCTGCTAAGTCTCCCGACCTATACGCCTTTGAAGTAGCTCCACAGTTCATCCACAGAGGCAGACTTCCTTAGTAGCGCCTTAAATGCCTGCAATTGCTCTATGCTTTCAATGGTTCTGACTCTGTCCATGAGTGCAGTCGCCTCATCTGCGTGCTTGATCTCAAGGATCACCTCTATTCCCTCTATCAAACCATTACGTTGACCCTCTATAATGCCTTCGATCTTGCCCTCGACCTAACACAGCGTTTAAAAAAGATATCAGTATCTCTTTCCTGTGTTCGTTGCCAAATATCTTCTTAAAGGCTATATCACTCTTTACGTCAACAAATCTCATAATTTATTTTAACATGTTTTCAGATATTTTGTGTGTAAAAATCAAGACAACATCACAGGATTAAAGGTGTATATAAATGGGGTCAAGGGGGCCAGGAGCGCATTGAGCCGGGGGGCGCTGCCCCCTCCTGGAGCAAAAAAGAAGCGGAATCGCCCCTTTCTTTTTTCGCCGATCAAGTGCTATTGCCCTTAGATCGCTATTTTTCAACTTGACAAAGCGTTATTACCTGTTGTATATTTTGAAAGATTATCTTCAGGGAAAAAACAGGAGGAGTCAGAATGAAATATATGGGCATGTTTGTGGTAATAGCCTTATTGTCTCTGCTTCCGGTAACGATTGATGCCGCGGCAGAGGCGGAACTTACAGTGTCTGCGGCAATAAGCCTCAAAGACGCATTTGAAGAGATCAGGAAGCTATTCCAAGACAGTCACAAAGGTGTAAAGGTGCTCTATAACTTTGGAGCGTCTGGGAGTCTTGCACGACAAATTGAGGGAGGCGCCCCGGCAGACGTGTTTGCATCAGCCGCTCAAAAGGACATGGACGATATCGAAGCCAAGGGATTGGTTGTCCCCGGTACACGGTTAAACTTTGCACGGAACTCCGTTGTACTCGTAGTGCCGGCCTCAGGAGGTGTCCGACTCGACTCATTTGCTGCCCTGAAACTTGCAGGGATCAAAAAGGTCGCCATAGGCAATCCCAGGACAGTACCGGCCGGAAGATATGCCGAGGAGGTGCTTAATTTTTACAAGGCCCTTCCGGCTATAAACAACAAACTGATCTTTGCCGAAAACGTAAGGCAAGTATTGGATTACGTGGCAACGGGCGAAGTCGATGCCGGCATTGTATACATGACGGACGCACTGACAAGGACGGTTAAAGTTGTCTCAACCGCTCCGGAGCAAAGTCATAAGCCGGTCGTGTATCCGATTGCTGTCGTCAGGGGGACGAAAAACGAAAAGTTATCCATGGCGTTTATTCAAACGGTAAACTCGGAAGCCGCTCAGGGGATACTCAGAAAGTATGGATTTACGACACAGAAATAGAGTATCCTCTCAAAAAAGCATGGTAAAAATGGGGTCAAGGGGGCTGGCCCCCTTGCAGGGGAGGTCTGAGGAGGGGGCGGAGCCACCCTCCTTCTTTCTTTTACCGTGGAATATAAAGAAGATACGAAATAGAGTTGTCTTCCCCCCTGTTTGTGTCAGATGGGACTTGGTATAATGCTCAGTGATACGGCTATTTTTTCGTTAAAGCTGTCGTTTCTTGTTGCGGGTACGGCCACGTTTTTTATTATACTGGTTTCGCTTCCCGTTGCCTACGTGTTGGCCAGGACAAGGTTTCCGGGTAAAGAGTTGTTGGATATCGTCCTGACTATGCCCCTTGTGCTTCCGCCGACGGTTACGGGGTATTACCTGATTGTTTTTTTTGGCAAAAACGGTGTTATCGGCAAGGCAATCTATGCCCTGACCGGCTGGACTATCATGTTTACCTGGTATGCTGCCGTACTTGCCGCCTTTGTTGTTTCTTTACCATTTATGTTGAAAACGACCAGGTCTGCGATAGAGTCTGTCGATAGAAACCTCATAGATGCCTCCTATACGTTAGGGCATGGGGAGTTTTACACGGCGGTAAAAATAGTCATACCGTTGAGTAAGAACGGTATATTTGCCGGAATAGCTCTCTCCTTTACGCGGGCGCTTGGCGAATTCGGGGCAACTTTAATGCTCGCCGGAAACATCCCCGGTAAAACCGAAACAATGCCCCTTGCCATCTACTCTTCAGTAAGTTCGGGGAACTGGCCGGAGGCCAATTTAATGGCGCTGGTGTTTGTCGTACTGTCGGCCGTATTGCTCTTTATCGCCGGTAAGTTTACCAATAAAGCAATTTGAATGAAAGACGAGGACATCGCCCTGAGGGTTCGGATAAAGAAGAGGCTCGACAATTTTACGCTTGATGTGGACTGGACAATGAAAAACGAGTTTACCGTGCTTTTTGGCCATTCCGGGGCAGGAAAATCTTTGACGCTGAGGATGATAGCGGGATTGATGCCCCCCGACAGTGGATATGTAGAGTTAAACGGCGTCCCGCTCTTTGATAGCGCTGAGAGGGTTGACGTAAGGCCTCAGCACCGTTGCATTGGCTTTGTATTTCAGGACCTGGCCCTATTTCCCCATATGTCGGTAGCTCAAAACATTGCATGTGGCGGTAAAGGGTCAAGTTTGTTCTTTACTGTTGCGCGGCAAGACAAGGAAAGAGTCGCTGCCCTTATAGAGACATTTCACTTAAAGGGACTTGAGGGTAAACGGCCCTCGCAGATATCCGGAGGGCAAAGACAACGCGTAGCCATAGCACGGGCAATAATGCGTAATCCCAGGTGCTTGCTCATGGATGAGCCATTTTCATCACTGGACAATTCCCTGAGACTCCGGATGCGTGCCCTTATAAAAGACGTAAGAAACCGGTTCAATATTCCTGTTGTCTTTATTACGCACGACATCCATGAGGCGTACACGATGGCCGATAAACTGATAGTCTACAGCCACGGCAAGTCGATTCAGACAGGTACCCCTGATGAGATATTGTCATCCCCTCAGAACAGTTCACTCAAGGAAGAAGGTTGGCAGTTGCGCCTATGGCAACAGAGCCAGTTGCCTGAGCATATTTAGTTTGTGGCGGTGTGAGACCTCCGGATTAAACACCTTGTCGTTGAGTTTTAGACCTACGGGGATATTTTGCTTTATGAGTGATGAGATCGCATAGGTGATGCAGGATATCCTTGCTTCATAGTCGCTGATGTTTGTCTTGTCAAAGTCTATGACGATTGGTTCAAATGCCAGAGCGGAGAGTTCCTTTGTCTTGAGCTGCCCGGTCTTTGCGGTGGCCTTCCAACTGATGTACTTTATGGGGTCTGAGGGGCGATACTTTCTGAGCGAAAGCAGTTCGCCGTCATAACCGGTCATGTTGGTGGATTTTTCGCCCTTTGAGCGCATCTCTCTCTGCAGATGTTCCGGCAGTTGACACCTCTTAGGCTCCGGCAGGACAATGCACTCATAGAGGTCATTGAGCTTGACGCACCTGATGAAGAAATTAAACGGAAACACCGAACACACGTGCACCTCCCTGACGACGTGTTTGCCCCGTCTTGGAAGCGATATGTTTAAGTGTCTGTAGGCCTCGCCCTTTGGGGCAACGTATGGCAGTCGCACTTCGTCTGAGCCAACCACAATTCTCAGGATAAATCCTGGCATGATGGCCTTGTTGTTTGTCACAAGCACCTTGAGCGGAAACTGCCTGCCTGCATAGACCTCGTCGGGGAACTCCAGCCCTACGCGAACTTTTAAGAGATTGGTGCGTCCAAAGAACCCCGATATCCCCATAAAGCTCAACAACGCCGCCGTTATCATATAGATGAGGTTGTTGCCGGTGTTGGTGGCCGCAAATCCGAGGAATATGGACAGGAGGATGTACAACCATCCGGCTCTGTTGATGCGGATTACACCGGTATAGGGATTTGCTCGATCAGGGATTTGATGATCTCCTTCCTGGTCTGGGCATCAAAGTCCTCTTTGAACAGGACTCTGTGTACAATCGTATACTGTGCGAGGTCCTTTACGTCTTCGGGGATGACAAAGTCTCGGCCACTGATAAAGGCATGTGACCTGGCCGTGGCCGTCATGGCCAATGCCCCGCGTGTGGAGATGCCTGATGCAAGGTATTTGTGGGTTCGGGAGGCTTCCACTATGTCTATGATGTAGGCCAGGATTTTTTCCGAAACGTGGACGTTGTTGCGGATGTCCTGCTGTATTTGCAGTGTATGTTCTTTGTCGATAATTGGTTTCATGTTGTAGAGTTCCTGGCGTCTGCTGCCCCCGCGCAGGATGTCCAGCTCCGACTCCCTGTCGGGATAGCCTATGCTTATCTTGAGCATAAACCGGTCCATTTGAGACTCCGGCAGCGGAAAGGTGCCATATTGCTCCAGCGGATTCTGCGTGGCCAGAATAAAGAACGGTCGTGAGAGCTGATACGTCTTTTCCTCTATCGTGACCTGCTTCTCACCCATGGCCTCTAACAGGGCACTCTGCGTCTTAGGCGTGGCACGGTTGATCTCATCAACCAGGACGATGTTGCTAAAGATCGGGCCGTGATGAAACTCAAACTCGCCCTTGTTCTTGTTGTAGATGGATAAGCCGGTTATATCAGAAGGCAAGAGGTCACTGGTACACTGCACTCGCCCAAAACCCAATCCCAGAGACTTGGCTATACCAATGGCCATCGTGGTCTTGCCCAGCCCAGGCAGGTCTTCTATCAACAGATGGCCACGCGAAAAAAAGGCTACCAACGACAACCGCAACGCCCTTTCCTTCCCCTGCAAGTAGAACAATAACGACTTGATTAGCTGATTTATCTTTCCGTTATCTATGTCCACATAATTTCCACAAGCGGGAGTGCTATTTCTTGCGATTACTCTTTTTTGTTTCCTTTGGGGTATTACTGCCCTTGTCGATTTCCCTTACGAGGTCATCGGCCTTAAATGCCCCTCGCAGCACCCTGCCATCGGGCATGACAACTGCCGGAGTGCCGGTTAAGCCGAGTTTTTCCGCCAGCTTTATGTTATCGTCAATTGCGCTTGTTTCGCAGCCCGGCTCCGGAAGCTCCTTACCGGCAAAGGCGTCATCCAACAATTTCAGCGACTTTTCGCACGCTATGGCCTTTGTCTTCTTGTACGACGTCGGGTGTATCGTCGTCAGGGGAAATAGTATGACGTGAATGCTAATGTCTTTTCTCTTTTCAACTAACGTCTTTAATTCCCCGTGCAACTGCTTGCAGAACGGACATTCGGGGTCGGTAAAGACAATCAATTTTATTTTAGCATCACTGGCTCCCATCAGGAGGCTGTTCTTGAGCGGGATCGTAGAGGCGTCCACCTTGTTTACCTCGGTGAGTCTGTCTTCGGTCAGGTTGTGCTTTGTCTTTATTTTTACGATATTGCCTATGATAATATTTTCTTTTGAGTAATCCATGTATGTGATGACACGGTTTTTGCCCGTGTTTATAGTGATCTCCCACAGCCCCTTGGATGGCGACTGCTGGACGGCCTCAACCGTTGCAGACGGGGCAAAGTCCTTTAGCAGTTGCCCGGCCTCCTGCACGTTGAGCTTGTGACACGAAGCACAGTTCTCGTCACACCCGCCAAAGGCAAGCGCCTCATCGGTAACATAGAAACAACCAATGCCCAGAAACACCATCAGTAAAATCACAATTGCTACAGTAGATTTCATCTATGACACTATACCACGTATGAACAGGTTGTGTCAAGAGGTTAAAGAGGAAGTTTTTTTATTGGACTATTTAAATGACTATTTGGGCCAGAAATCGTAATCCATCAATTGGTCAAAGGTGTATAGGCAGGTTTCGGGTAATTCCTTGGCATTAATTCCAGTTTCATCTTCAAACATTCGTTTGGATTCTATAAATTCTTTAGCCATCACGGTTTCTATATTATATTTTAAGCTTGGATTGTCCTCAAGCAGACGTTTGGTCTCTCTTCTTTGATTATTTATAGTTGCACGCCAACCTCTACTACGCCGTTTTGGTTGGTACTGCCATTTTAGCAGGTGCATTATTAACACCGTTAATCGGTTCGCCAGTTCTCTTTTATTATTCCTGCCCATGCTCTCCAGCTCCTCTACTATATTTTCTACGTCTATTTCCGTGAATCTGCCTTGCCGCAACAGGTTAGCATTATGAAACGACCATTGATAAAAATCAACTTCATAGAGATCTCTCGCTGTGAGCATGTCTTTATGCGTTAAAGTCTCCATAGATATAACCTCCATATCAGGTATCCTAACATTATCCTTTAGGTATTTGTCAATCCCTCGAATTTTAGGGGTGCATAAGAAAGTAGTTGGTGGCTTCGTCAAAGAAAGAATGGGGGCTTCGCCCCCTACCCCCTACAAGAAGGGCGGCTCCGCCCCCTCCTTGACCTCCCCTGCA
>NZ_JABXWD010000060.1 GCF_019173545.1 Candidatus Magnetobacterium casense
GCCAGGAATGACACACTTGGAAAACGGCTGTAACCGTCATTCCTGCGAAAGCAGGAATCCATGCCTTTTACCGTGAAATAATTTTTACCCTGCTTTTTAAAGAGGATACGCAAACAGCAATGTTGATAACAGGCGCGAATCCTCTCTTTTCTATCCATTGTTTCAAAATCCTTATACGCATATAGTGTTACAGTTGTGTTTAACTCCTTCACTCTAAAATCAGGCGCAGGTAATTGGTACAGCTCGACAAGTGAGATAACCTTATCAATTCCGCTGCTTTTTTCCTCACAAACACCAAAACGGCGCATTAAGTCCGCCATTAGCTCATTTCGTGACTTATACTCATCAATAAATCTATCAGGCGGTATCAAGGGTCTGCCTGGATTGGAAATATCAATACGGTCGGTGTAAATTTCAATCACCACAAATGAACCGGTATCAGTTACATCCTGATGGATTAATGCGTTAGCCACAAGTTCACGAATTGCAAGTTCGGGATACATTCGGATATCTGTTCGTAACGCCCGTTTAATCACCTCGTTAGTAGGAAGCTGATCATTAATATAAGAGATTAGACCTTCGAATCCAACGGCATAGCCTTTGTCAGCTATAATATCTTTGATAGTTTCGAGCTTGTTTACACCCTTATAGATAATCACCCGTGGAGCTTTGCGCTGTAAGCCCTCAAACTGTCGTAAATTCTTTGCCAATAAGAGAGCGCCAAGGTTAGTTATGTCCCAACTGTATGCTTTTCGTTCAATTAATTTTTCGCTTTCACACCGGGAAATTACTCCGTCGCGCTCAACAGGGTAAGGGAGCTTTAAAAGGTCAAATAGACTCTGGGTATCAAGTAGACGCACTATGTCATCGGCGCTCACATTACTCATCGCCGAGCGAGAGAAAAAATCTGGACGACCTTCATCGAAAATACGACGAAGCATATCCTCAGTCATAGGCAACAAATTCTCTCCAGCTCGCATCAAATAAGCGCCTTTGTATGATAGAGCCGTTCCAGCCGGGCGGGAAGGGATTATAAAAACTAAAACCCTCCCATGTGAATGTGCTACTTCTTCTATATCTACACGAATACGAAGTTGTTCTGCGATGTATGCTTTTATGGAACCAGTATCATTAAACGCACTTGTGCCAACGACACGTCGTGGTGGACTGTCTGTTATACCCAACAGCAGATGGCCCCCACCCTCATTGGCAAGAGCCACACAGTAGCATAATAACTTGTCCCTATCGAATTGTTTTTTCGCTTCCTTGAATTCCAAATACTCATGCTCTTTGGGGACGGAAATCATATTGTCTATGTCCGTAGCTGTAAAAGTCATACTCTTATCTCTATCATTTTCATTGTATCATTTACGAATATATACCAACAGATATGGAACGTTTTGATCTCTTGCAATACAAAGATCAAGGATGTCGGCTCCGCCCCCTCCTTGATCTCCCCCGCAAGGGAATCAATTACTTGACTCCGTAAAAATACCATGTATTTTTATATTTAATCAAATAGAAATCTGCCATAAATCAGGTTTGATAAATTCTTGTCATTCCAGATAGAGCGGGAATCCATTCTTCAAACCGCACATATTAGCCTAATTTATGAAAAAAAATGTAAAAATATAGTTACCATCAATGTTTCCGTCTACCGTGAGAATTCAGTTAACCCTGTTTCTTATAAAATACCGACATCACGGTGATGTCATCGGACTGTGGAGCACCCTCGGTAAACTTAGTCACATCGCTGAGAACAACGTCAACCACCATCTTGGCCGACATATTGACGCAGGAGGCGAGTCGCTTTTCAAGCCTGTGTTCACCAAACAACTCGTGGGTTATATTCATAGCCTCGACAATGCCGTCGGTGTACATAAACACGCCATCCCCATTGGATAGCTGGATGGTCTCAACGCTGTAAATGGCCTCAGGCATGATGCCAAGGACTATGCCCACATCCTTTGTACCTATCGGCTGTATTTTACCGTCTGCCATGAGGTAGGGCGGGTTATGACCGGCGTTGGAGAAGGACATCTCGCCGGTTTTATAGTTTAAGATGACCATAAAGAGGGTTACAAACATGGCATCATCGTTATCTTTAGCCAGTTCGTTGTTGACCTTGTACAGGATATCAGTAACGTTGGGGTTGCCTGCTGCGATTGCCCGTATGAGCGTCTTTGCAACCGCCATAAACAATGCTGCCGGCATACCCTTGTCGGCAACGTCGGCCATCACAAGGCAGAGGTGATCGCCGTCTATGCTGAAGTAGTCATAGAAGTCACCACCTACGACCTTGGCAGGGGTGATAAAGGCATGGAGGTCTATGCCGTAGGTCTGTGAGAATTCCTCGCTGTTCTTGGACAGCATATTCATCTGTATCTGGCCGGCAAAGTGCAGGGACTCCTCCAGCTTTTGCTTTTCAAAGTTGTCAAAGGTCAGCCCCAGATTGGAAGTAAACATCTCCAGGATATTTTTATCGAGGTTGTCAAATCGCTTCCTGCCCTCAATGAATATCGTATTGGCAGGGATACTCTTGTTGGCGAAGTAGAGTATGCAGGCGTCCTTGATGTAGGTATTCTTTTTTTGTGCAAGTGCGTCCTTGAGTATATTGGTGACCTTTATGTCTATGGTGTCTTTGACCTCTGCCATTTGTCTGATATTCATGTTGCCATCTGCCTGAACAAAGACCAGGTCTTTGAGCACATCGCCAACGCTGTCGTGGGTGTTCTTGAAGAACAGGACTTCTTCCTTTATGTTTACCAATGAGCCTAACAACTTCTTGATCCTTACGACAAAGTCATCCGTGGACTTGAACTCAAAAAACGATGCACACGCCGTAAGGATGTTTTGCAGCCCCTTCTCTGCCCGTATGCGTCTTTTGATGTTGATCATCAGAACCGTTATATACACGTTGAGGATCATTAAAACGGCAACAAAACTCCAGATTATACGTTTATATTTGTAGTAGAAAGTCTCAGGCTCATACTTGATTTTGGCGTTTTTGGGCAGACTTGCAACATCAATATCAAACCTCTGAAGCGCCCTGTAGTCAAATTCCAGGACATGAGGGCTTTTTATTACAACGTCAGGCATGACGGCAGGGGTTTTGCTTCTGAGTACGTTGAGGGTCAATTTCCCAGCGGTTACACCCTGCTCAAAGCCACTTATCAACAGACCACCAACTATCCCATAACCCATCATATAATCCACCACCCCATAGACTGGCACGGCAGATGCCCCCGTGATCTCGGGCAGAGACTCCGACGGCGTAAACAATTTGCCGGTATTATCCTCAAAGAACGATAAATAAAGCGCAACACTGTCGCCACTTAACTTTGACAACGTATCTTTTAGTTCGGATATTGAGATGTTATCATAAAAGACAAACTTTACCCTGTCTTTAAAGCGCGGCGCCATAGCGTCGAATTCAGTTCTGTATAATTTACCTGTGGTGGTTTTATCGCTTATTATGTGTACCTGGGTGGTACTGGGGTGGACCTTTAAGATCATCTCCACATTGTCAGCTATATCCGTTTTCTCATTTACCCCCGTGTATAGTTTAAAATCTCCCATTTGTGTGGCATCGAAGTTGTTGGCGCCGCAAAAGACCACAGGGGTATTGGGCAGTATCTCATTGCTGTATTTTATCATAAAATTCAGTGCGTCATTGTCCGTGCAGATAACGAGTTCTATCTTTATCTTGGCATGTTGGAGTTTATTTACCAATAAATCCTTAAACAAGCGAAAATGCTCCGGCGTATTAACCCTCTTTGTATCCATGTACTCAACCATGAGGATAATCCCATCCTTTGGTGTCAATACGGACTCTATTCCGCTCTGTTCCTTATCTGTCCACTCATACCCCTTTGAGTAGGAGTTCAAGACCAGGACATACTTCTTCTCCGGTTCTTTATCTGCCCCCTCAACATACGAACAGACACCCGCCATACACCAGAATATAAAAAATACAACCAATAACCTTCTTTTCATCATCTGTTACCTATCTTTCTATTAAATTAAAAATCAACCCCCGACAATAAACTGATAGCGAAAATTTATGGGGTCAAGGGGACTGGTCCCCTTGTAGGGGGGTCTGAGGGGGGACAAAGTCCCCCATTCTCTTTATTTCTTTTTTTTTTGCGACAAACGTTCATTTAATATAGAGGTTGTTTGCCATGGCGCTTGATTCGTATACGGGTGGCACGTCAAACTTTCTTTCCCTGAGGATGGTTGCGTTCATAGCGATCACGCATTTTGAGCTGTTGACAACGGGGATATCCCCGGGGTGTTTCTTGTTGTCAAGTATCTCAACGGCCATCTTGGCGGCTACCTCGCCCTGTTCAAACGGGGACGTGGCTATGGCCAACATGCCGCCGTCTTCGGCAAAGAAGGCATTTGTACCGATTACCGGTATCGTTGACTCTTTAACGGTGGATGTAATAAGCTCCTTGGGTGTAACAAGTTCACTGCTGCCCGGGGTGCGTGATACCTTTCTGTAGTTTGAAGTGATTATATAGTCTGCCACAGCGGAGGCATCCCTGACAGCATTCTGCCAATCAGACAGGGAGTCCACCAGGTGCGTACCCACAAGGACGATGGGTGACCAGTTGAAGTTTCTGACCCAGCGCTCATCTCCCACGACGGTTTCAGACTTATCCCCGATGAAGAAGACCTTTAGCGGATTGCGGTTTACATCCCTGTTGCTATGTCTGCGGGTGAAGGTCAGGAGGCCGTCGGTGAGTGCAGTCAGGGGGAGACGCTCCAGTACGCCGGTGACGTTGTTGGCCTTATCAAAGCCGTAGGTTTTTAAATCATTGTTGACGCCGGTAAAGACGATCTTGATTTTTGGGTCATTGATGTAGTGCTTGGTGACATAGGCCTGGGCATCGTCATCGGAGGCGATGATGACATTCGGTTGCCATTTGTCGATCATTTTCCTGGCAATGAGGCCGGCATTTGCCTTGTACTCAGGCCAGGGGTGGCGCTTTGTATCGAGATAGTGCCACCTGACAAAGTAGTGAGACTTGTTTTTAATCACCCGATTTATCCCCGTATTGACATCCCGGACCCATGAATAATCCGTGTTATAACTGTGCAGGATCAACAGGCGTGGTTTACTGAGATTGAAATACAATAGCATCAATCCAACCTCAACAACAAAGAACATAAGAAAGATGTTTACAATGTATTTTTTCATAGCAATCCCGTCATCTTCCAGTAAGGTATAGTTGCGTATATGGCGATAATTTTAATCACGTTGACGAGCATGTTAAATTTCAGGAAGGACTTCTCGTCATACATCCCCTTGCTCAGGCTCATCTCCTGAAACTGCATGTAGTAAGAGCATTGATAAGGGAATACCCACATCTCACCGAGCACCAGGATGATAAACCCCAACACCCATGAGTTGACCCCTGCCAGGTCGGCCAGGGGCATAAAGACTGCCGCTACAAGAACAATCACCGCATTTATCGGAATGGCCAGGCGCATAATAAATATAATCGCACTGAGGATCAGGATAAAAAGATTAAAGTCATAACGCATGTAGTAAAACAGCCCCGTCAGCTTTCCGGCAATAACGGAGTCAAGACCAACGCTCTTCATGGTGCTTATTATACCAACAACGGTGGCCAGGTAGATCAGAAACGGCCAGTCTATCTTTTCCTTGAATTCCTTCTTTGAAAGCGTACCGAATATCAGCAACGCATACAGGATAGACATGGCCAGCCACGGAGGCTGTATCTTATGCAGTGAATAGGTGAGGATACCCAAAATGAAGATAGCCAGTCCTACTAATGTGGCCCACTCCTTAAAGGCCAACCTGCCAAGCAGATCAAGCTGTTTTCTTACCTGGCCCTTTGACACGGTTACCAATTCATCGTTTTTGTACATAAAGCGCAGGGCTATATAATACAGGATGAGGATTATGGCACCGGTTACCGAGGCCGTAAAAAACCACGACATCCATTGAAATTGCTCCTGCACCTGCAGGGGCATCATACCCAGGACAACAAAGTTGACGGACTTACTGGTAAGAAATATGGCTGAAAACAGTGTGGCTCCCGCAAAGGTTGAGGTGGCAAGTTGTGTGGCGGCCTTGTTTTTGCGTTGCATGTGAGTCGTTTCGATGATGTCGTTATAGAAAGGGCTTAAGAGGGCAATCCTCCCGTTTGCTGTGGGAATAATAGGCGTAAGCACGCTACCCATAAACATCATACCGATATTGAGGCCAAACTGCGTCTTTGGTAGCACCAACATCATCAGCAAGATGATCCTGTAGCTCAACCCGGAGGTTATGATCACCGCACCCAGCCCAAGGACACTCATGGCCATGAAAAACCCTTCCGACACAAACCCCGACAGTATGACCTCCGGTGGCGCTATCCCCAGACACAGCGTTGCCAGAGCGGCAAAGATACCCGGCACAAATTCATCCACCAGCTTGAATACCCACATGCCAATTGTGGCTGTTAATATCCCTATAAACAGAAAGGCATTTATTTCAAGCCCGTACTTGTGACCCAGGAACATGGTCAATGGTGACAACAGGCATATACTTGCCCAACCTGCCGGCTTTAACATATTAGATTTCCCGGTATCTTTGGGCTTTTGTACCTGTGTTGCTGCCGACCCTAATTCCACCAGACCGCTGCTTTGCGTATCTTGCTTACAGCGTATAGCGTCTACCAGAGCAGAGAAAAACTTCCCCCTGACATCCATGTTCTTAGCCAGTACAACAGACAACTTCTCCCGGTTGATTATTAATGCCGTTACATCAGTGAGTGCGACTGCTGTTGACAAATACTTCATCAGAGCCGTACAGCTTTCGATACCGACCTTGTCTCCCTCGCCGGCTATAACGTCGAAGGTATTATAGGTAATATTCACCTCACCGCTTGTCAGGATATAAAGATTATCGGCCATATCTCCGGCATGATAAATGCCCTGCCCGCTTGAAAACCGCTGTGTTACCACATGCGGCAAGAGGTAGGCCATATCACGCTTGTCAATGCCTGAAAGTATGTCATCATTGGACAGACGGGAGATTATCCCTTTGCTTATCTGGACTGTATCAGAGCTTTCTATGCCATCCATTTTTCTAAACAACCCTTGCCCTAGTTGATTTTGACGACAAATGTGTACCTGTTTCGGTTGTCTACCCTGTCATATTTGACATCATCGACGCCATTTACTGCCAGGAATATTCCGAGTCCGCCGATAGGTCTGTCTTCAAGGGGTTTTTGCAGGGTTTCTTCCTCCATCTTTTCGCGTTGAAAGGGGTCAAACGGCTCCGAGTCGTCATACATAAATACCATGAGCTGGTTGTTACTGCGCTGCACCTCAAAATCAAGAACTCCCTCAATGCCGTTTTCCAGATAGCCATAGTTGATTATATTTGCGGCTATTTCGTCAATTGCAAGGGCCAGGTTATACGTCTTTTTTTTATCTAGGCCAACTTCTTTGGCCTCTTCTGTTACAAACTCTCTTATTGGACTCAGAGAGTCTAATACTGCCGGAAACTCTTTAGTTTTCACTGCGAACCTCCTGTTGGGCAAGTTAACAAAATCATGGATTATAGGGTAGCATATTTGAAAGGTGTTGTCAAGTTTTTTTACCACCTCAACAGTCGGCGTACTTACGCAAATCCTTTATCTCTATGTCCGTCATCTGCGTATAAACTTCATTTGGTATACTGATCGGATTCGAGTTTTTTCGGGTATCAAAATTGCTTGAATAGAAAAAAGAAAGGGGCGGCTCCGCCCCCCTTTAAAACCCCCTGCAAGGGGGCCAGCCCCCTTGACCCCATTATTTGCCATTCTACATAATTTAGTCAGTCAAATATCATGCCTGAAAAAAAACTGCGCCATTTCAGTATATGTCCTCAATGGTCTGAAGATTCCTTCAATCAATCGCTGCCGTCATCACCGTAGCCCTCGCCGCTGTTGTAATCGCCCCACTTGGCTATGAACTTGCCCTTGGCGCTGAACTTCTGGATGCATTTGGTCCTGGTATCTGCCACGTAGACGTTGCCACCGGCATCTGCCGCTATGGCAGAGGACGCCTTAAACTGGCCGTCATCGCTGCCCTCACTGCCCCATTGGACAACAAACTTGCCCTTGGCTGTGAATCTCTGTATCCGGTAGTTGGACTTATCCGCCACGTAGACGTTGCCACCGGCATCTGCCGCTATGCCAACAGGACTATCGAACTGACCTTCCCCGCTACCGAAACTGCCCCACTTGGCAATGAACTTGCCATCGGCGGTAAACTTCTGGATGCGATTGTTAAGGGTATCGGCTACATAGACGTTGCCACTGTCATCTGTTGTTATGGCGCCAGGCCAGTTAAACTGCCCATCCTCGTTGCCTTCTCTGCCCCATTTGGCAATGAACTTGCCATCGGCGGTGAACTTCTGAATGCGACTGTTAGAGGTATCCGCTACGTAGACGTTACCACCTGCATCTGTAGCTATGCCGGAGGGGCGATCGAACTGCCCATCCCCGCTACCCTCACTGCCCCATTGGACGATGAGCTTACCATCAGGGGTGAATTTCCGGATGTAGTTGCCGTAGGCATAAGCAACGTAGATGTTGTCGTTGCCGCCTGTTGCTACGGCAGAGGGATAATCGCCAGCATTGGGATTACCGTTGACTGACCATCTGCTTACTAACCTCCCCCTGGAGGTGAAGCGCTGGATGAGGATATCCCCAACGTAGACGTTACCACCACTATCCACTGCTATGGCAGAGGGGTGATTAAAAAAGCCGTCGCCAATGTCGCCAAGTTTGGCAATCAATTTCCCGTCGATATTGAATTTGTGGATGCAGCGCTTACCCATAGTAGCCACGTAGACATTACCCCTGGCATCTATCGTTATACCGGAAGGCCAGAATCCATGCTCATCCCCTGCGTCTGCTTCCCACATGGCAATGAACCTGCCATCGGCGGTGAACTTCTGGATACGGTAGTTGCCTGTATCAACGACGTAGACATTGCCGTTGCCATCCGTTGCTATGGCCGAGGGTGATTTGAACTGACCATCCCCGGTGCCTTTACTGCCCCATATGGCGATGAACTTGCCATCGGCGCTAAATTTCTGGATGCGATGATTGTCCGTATCGGCGACGTAAATGTTGCCACCGGCATCTGTCGCTATGCCATGGGGTTTGTTGAACTGGCCATCCCCGGCGCCCTTGCGACCCCATTTAGCGATAAATTTACCAGTGTCGGTGAACTTCAAGATTTCATGACCTCCACAGTCAGAGACGTAGACGTTATCGTTGCCATCTGCCGCTATACCGCAAGGGAAACCATCCCTATAGTTATTTCTGTCACCAATGCCCCACTTGGTAATAAACTTGCCATCGGCGGTGAATTTCTGGATGCGTTCGTTGTTTGTATCGGCGATGTAGATGTTACCTCTGCTATCTGCTGCTATGGCGGAGGGTATTTCAAAGTGCCCATCTCCGTTGCCCTCTCTGCCCCATTTGGCGATGAACTTGCCCTTGACGTTGAACTTCAGGATGCGATTATCAAAGGCACTGGCAATGTAGATGTTACCGCCGGCATCCGTCACTATGCCGCGAGGTGAAGAGATATAAGATGGTTTGTCAGACTTAGTCCACTCCTGGAGACGTCTCTCTTGCGCCGCTGCACCGTCTGCAAACCACACAAACACAACAACCCCCAACAACAACATTGCCGCCCTACACCGCTGCAGGCTTTCTCTCTTACGCATAATCCCTCCATCTTTAAACTCCCTCCGGCTCTGTCGTGCAATTAATCAGAGATTGCAACCTCAACGACCAAAGGGGTTCGCCTGTTATTGTCGAAACAATCGACAGCATATATTATAGCAGTTTTCGATTGTATTATAACAAATTTGTTATACTGATGGGTGCATAAATTTTTGGTGGGCAAACAAGATGTCCTTTACGGGGTCAAGGGGACTGGTCCCCTTGCAGGATGAGGGTCTGAGGGAGAAGGACAGAGTCCTTCTCCCTTTTTTTCCCCAAGCACCCACCACTTTTTTATGCACCCCAAAGAAAGGTGCCCTTGACAAATGTCTCGTGGGTAATGTTAGCATAATATATATATGGATACCTTGACTCATAACGACACACTTGCAGCCCGGGAACTCTATGAGGTCGATTTTTATCAATGGGCGTTTCATAATGCCGACCTGCTGCGGCAGGGCAGATTCTCGGAGATAGACCTGGAAAACATAATAGAGGAGCTGGAGGGGATGGCCAGAAGAGACAGACGAGAACTTTTTAACCGACTAGCGGTATTGATAATGCACCTGCTAAAATGGCAGTACCAACCAAAGCGGCGTAGTGAAAGCTGGAGTACAACAATAGGTACTCAAAGAACAGAAATTGCTTTTTTACTTGCGGACAGCCCAAGCCTGAAATATAACACAGAAATTGTTATAGCTAAAGTATTTATAGAAGCTAAACTAAGATTTGAAAAAGAAACAGGAATTAGCGCCAAACAATTACCTGAGACTTGTACCTATACATTTGAAGATTTAATAAACCATGATTTCTGGCCCGAATAACAAGGAGTAAATGGGTAGTGCTGATTAGCGGATGAACATTGCGGTGCTGTATGCGGTGGCCGTTGAGGGATGGCTGTTGAACGAGACCCGTTTTTCAGGTCATAGCGTCTGTTTGTACGAAACCGGCATGGGCAAGGTCAACGCCGCACACGTCTGCACGCTGGCCATAGAGCGTCAGCGTCCTGACCTTGTGATCTCCACGGGGATATGTGGGGCGTACCCCGATACGGGACTTGTCAGGGGGGATGTGGCCGTTGCCCGCAGGGAGATTTATGGCGATGAGGGTGTCGTCCTGGCGGATGGCTTTGTCGGGCTGGAGGAGATCGGGATTGCCCTCTTCAGGGACGGCCAGAGGGAGTGGTTTAACGTCTTTGACCTCGACCAACAACTGGTTGACTATGCCACCGGACAACTGGGATGTCTCAGCGGGACATTTTTGACGCTCTCTACCTGCACAGGCACGCTTGCACGGGCAATGCAGTACAAGGAGATGTTTGCCCCCCTCTGTGAAAACATGGAAGGGGCAGCCATTGCCCACGTCTGTGTCATGACACACACGCCCGTGCTGGAACTCAGAGGGGTAAGCAACATCGTGCAGGACAGAGACCTCGGCACGTGGGATATCAAGGAGGCCGCCAAAAACTCCCAGCAAGCCGTCATAAGGCTGATAAATTCTCTGCCCTCAGAGGCCACACGACAATTCCCTCCGGCATAGGGACTGGAAGGTCCGCTACAACGTCTGAGACAGGAATCTGAAAGTAAGCTCTTCCAGATTAGACTTGTCATCGGTGAGGAGTGGCCTGTTTTTGTCAAACTTCATTTCAACTAAATTTGTGAGAAAGTTGTTTGCAACGGATGAAAGCTCAACTGGCATGTTTTGCAGAATACGGTTTTTTATATATTCCACGTCGTATTTTTCAGAGGCGGCTACTATCACAGTATTACCCCCTGACTGTATTGCGTATGTCTTTGGATATACGCTTGAAATGGTATTGCCTATAGCGTTCACCAGCAAGGAACGTTTACCGTCACCCAACACACCAATGACATTCATTACCATGATACCGTTTGGTTGTAGAATGGCCTTTATTTCTTGAAAAAACTCCTTTGTTGCCAGATAAAATGGTATGTAAAACCCTCCGTGGTATACATCTATTTCAACTATATCATATTTTTTATGTATACGTCTTACGAAGTTCTTGGCATCCTCGACATATATCTTAAGCCTTGGGTTGGTTGTGTCCATATTAAAATAATCCCTGGCAACGTCAACGACAAGCGGGTCTATTTCGACAGCGTCAACCATTGCGTCGTAATGGTTCAGAAAATTATTGACAGACATCCCTGCACCAGTTCCCAGGACCAGGATATCCCTTGTATCTGTTAGCAGAGGGATAACGGAAAAAGACCCAATGTATCTAAACACAGATGTTGAGCCGCCAAGCGCATTGTTGAAAGCCATTCCCTGCAAGGCGCCCGAATTTAAGACCATCGCCCTGCCCTCGGGTACGTTAAAGACCATAACAAGGTTATAGGGGGACTCCTTTTCAAATATCAAATCCGGATTCTTGGCGGTTTTCTTCAAGTGCATAGGAATGACGATTAATCCCAACAGGATCAAAAACTTATATTTTCTTGTTGTACATGCCCCAAATGCCACAAACAAGAAGCCTATGCACCCGATGAGCGTTGTATGGGAACCAAATCTGGGAATAAAATAGAAGGTCGTAAGCAGGCTGCCGGCTATGCTGCCCACTGTGGAGACGGCAAATATACTGCCAGATATCTTTCCCACATTCTGTGTATTGGCAAGGATTTTGATTAAATACGGCGATATCATTGACATTAGCATCATCGGTATAAAGAATAAGGTAAATGAAGAACATATCGCACCCCATATAGCGCCAAACCTAAGGAAATATTCCATGATGGGATAATGCGTGAAACCTATAACCACCAGATATCCCGCACTTATATATAAAATAATCAACAGCGCCCTATAAGACGTATATTTGTCGGCCAGGATACCGCCAACAACATAGCCCACAGAAAGCGCCGTCAACACCATCGTTATCATACTGCCTGAAATGTATACGGAGTTACCATAAAAAGGTGCAAAAAGCCGAAACCCAAGTATTTCAAGGAGCAGGATACCAAAACCGCCCACAAATGATATAGTGTATGCCCTCAGCAGCGATATCCCTCGTGTCTTTACATTGCTATTGCTGACATCTTCCATGTATATATCTCTCCTTATAACACATTTGGGTCTTTGTGCTCTGAAACCAATATTTATGCTACATGCTAACATATGTATGAATATGTTGTCAACACGTGCCCTGAATCCGGGTGCATAAACTTTTGGTGGGTAAGATAAACGGGGTCAAGGGGTCAGCGACCCCCGGCTCAGTGGGGGACTGGTCCCCTTGCAGGGGAGGTCAAGGAG
>NZ_JABXWD010000600.1 GCF_019173545.1 Candidatus Magnetobacterium casense
CTGGGGGTAATAGGCGTAGATCAGGATTGCCCCCGCGAGAACGACTATTGCCAGACCAATCATGACTTCCTTCTGCTTCATCGTCCACCTCCTCCGTTGTCCGTGACGAGCATGGTGATGGTCCCGGCGCTCGTGCCGTCGTGGTGAAGTGCGTTCGCCTTGACAGTCGCAGAGCTTCCGGGATACCAGTTGATGGTCATCGAGCGGACGTACTCCCCACGGGAGTTGCGCTCAGTGACCATCCAGCCGCGGTTGTCCTTCACGGCGAACCGCACCCTCGCGATTCCAGACCCGGTAACGCGCAAGGTGTGGCCTTCAACGACGAGTCGAAGGTTGCCGCGGCTGAACCCTCCCGTCTGGTCCAAGACCTCAACAGTAAGGGGTTCTGCCGTTCCTCGGGTTACACTTCGCGTCCTTATCTCTGGTGCCGGTAGGCTACCAAAGGTGCGCGCGAGGGGCGAACGAACGGTAGTAGTGGGAGCAACAGGAGGTGTCGGAGGTGGAGGCGCAGGTGCCGTCTGAACGGATCGCGCTGGGAGACGACAGACAGAGTTGAAGATCAACCCCTGCCTCTCGATCTCCGCAAGCAAGATCTTCTGGTCCACGCTTCCGTGCTGAGGCACTACACCCACGAGGTGGGCGAAAAGCCACAGCTCTTCCGCGTTCCGTCCCGCGAAGTTGACGTTGGCAAAGGCCTCAGGCCCTACCAACGGACTTACGAGACGAAAAGGCAGTCGGTTCGCCGAACGGGTATCCACATCAGCGCTTCCGTACGTTACGAACCAGAATCGCTGATGCGACCGACCGGCGACGTAGTTGATGACCAGGGAGATCCCGTCTACGGGCGACTCCACCAGGTCAATCAACTGGCCATACGTCATCTTGTACTCAACGTACTGGCCGATCTCCAGGGGGACATCCAGCATCTTTGCTTCCTTGATCGTCTTCATCTGCTGGATCGTGAGACGCTCGACGTTCTTCCCGTACCGGATGTAGGCATCCTTCCAGAGACCGCACCGGTATCCCCCGAGAGCTGTGCCGGGGTTCTCGGCGTAGAACGTCACTGTCATTCCCTCGACCAGGGGCATCTCGTGGATGGCCGGGCTGGCACTATTGACCTTGGCCTTGATGCCCCAGACAGGGTATTCGAACACTGCCCAGAGCGTTGGCGGCGCCTGCTGTTCGTAGCGGGCACTCTCACTGACTGTGGCGCTGAAGAGACTTCCCTCAACGCCAGTTGCTTGCGCGGGCAATCCCGAAAGGATGCCTGCAAGCACTACCAACAACACACACGTTAAGGTACTTCGCATGACGAGGCTCGACCTCCTTTCGGATCACCTGTCCCACTGAAGGCGGATCAGGGTGTCATGCCTTGGACTTCATATGCCCAAAGAATCAGCCGGGAGAAGGATCGATGGCTACATGTTCGGCTAACAGCCAATGAAAGGGTAGCATCTGAAATCCGGCCCCCAGCCAAATCCTTAAGCATATTCTATAAGAATAGGTTCATACAATCTTTCTTTTTTGGTCGGACAACTTTTTCTTTGGATTGACAAAGAAAAATGTCCGGTCTAAAAATAGAACACGCCTCCTTTGTGTTCTATATG
>NZ_JABXWD010000601.1 GCF_019173545.1 Candidatus Magnetobacterium casense
ATTGTATTAAAAAGCTGACTGAAGTTGACAGGCTTGCCAATAACGGCGTTGAAGCCATTGTGTATATAGCCGTCTACCTCGTCACTCATTACGCTTGCCGTTAAGGCAATAATGGGTATCGGGACATTGGCAACGGATGATGACGCCGGTAATGCCGCTTCCATGGCACGAATATGTCCTGTGGCCTCAACTCCGTCCATATTGGGCATCTGTATATCCATCAGGATAAGGTCAACGGGATTATCCTTAAAACATTCAATTGCCTCTATGCCATCCCTGGCCACCAATACGGTATGTCCCTCACGTTGCAGACGAGTCTTTAGCAAGACAACGTTTTCTTCAAGGTCGTCTGCAACCAGTATCCGAAAGAGCCTGTGTGGTTTTGCCGTATGCACGCTGCCATCGTTGACATCCACGCCTCTGAACATGTACTGTGCCGGCTCATTTGTCCGATTCATGCTGACGGTAAAGTGAAATGTACTCCCCTTGCCGGGTTGACTTTCCACCCATATGCGGCCACCCATCATCTCAACCAGTTGCCTGGAGATTGTCGTGCCAAGGCCCGTGCCGCCAAAGCGTCGTGTCGTTGAGCTATCAGCCTGAGTAAAGGCATCGAATATACTATCTATTCTGTCGGCGGATATACCGATCCCCGTATCGATGATGTCAAAGCAGACGAGGTCTGCCTCCGTGTGTGAGTATACGGATATGCGTATGCTGCCCCTTTCTGTGAACTTGATGGCATTACCTGTAAGGTTTATCAGTACCTGCATCAGACGCAATGGGTCGCTTGTGAAATTGCTGCCGGCAAGGCTTGAATCAACGCTGAAGGCAAAATCGAGTCCTTTCTCACGTACATTGACGTCAAACATTTGGTGCAGACTCCCTAGCAAGTCGCTGAGGTTAAAAGACCTCAGTTCCATGGTCATCTTACCGCTTTCCAGCTTGCTGATATCGAGGATATCGTTTATCAACCCCAGTAAGGTATGTGCCGAATTCATGATGATGCTCAGGTAGCGTTTTGTTTCAGTGACTGTCATGCTGGAGCTATCGATGAGCAGTTCGACAAAGCCTATTATTGCATTCATGGGGGTCCTGATTTCGTGGCTCATGTTTGCCAAAAAGGTGGCCTTGACCCTGGCAGATACCTCGGCGGCCTCTTTTGCACTGGCAAGCTCTGCCGTGCGTTTTTGCACACGCAACTCCAGGTCATCGTAGGCGCTTTTGAGGTTTGTCTCTGCATTTTTGCGTTGTACTATCTCCTGTTGCATCTGCTCTGTCCTGGTGTCGAAGATACCGGCCAGGAGTTCCAGCTCATCGTCTGTCCCCAACGGACTGCACTTGACAACCCCTTCGTGGGACTTCTCAACCCTGGTACACAGCGTCAGGATCGGCCTGCATATACTGTTACCCATCCTGATGGCAATAAAAATGGCGGCTATAATAAAAAAGATACCCACAAAAAACAGCCTGGTAATAGCATCAAGGATAACCTCTCTGTACTGCGACCTCAACGCCCCAAGCTCAACGGATATATTCAACCGGTTAAGGATAGGATAGTCCGGGGGTGCATAATTCCTGAATAAGACGTAGGATTTTTGTGCC
>NZ_JABXWD010000602.1 GCF_019173545.1 Candidatus Magnetobacterium casense
TATCGTCCAGCAAGGTTCAAACCTTCGTCCGGGGACAAAATGAAAGGTAACCCATGTTGCAACAGCCAAGGCAGCACTCGACTTGCACGACTCTTGTAGACTGGTAAAGCCGCTTTGAACACTCCCAAACCCTCAATCAAGTACTTAGAGGGATCCTCCGGCATGACTATCTGGACCTGGAACCCCGAGATGGAAAGATTCGTCTGATTCGGGACATCTAAAACAACTGGGGTACTCCTCTGCTGCTCGGACCAGAACACGAAGTCACGAAGGTCTTTCCAAGCCCCCCTTGCAGCGGCCTGTACCTTGCGGAGCCACTTATCCTTCCGGTCCTCAAACTGACGGAACCGCGCTTCCTGACTGTAGTAGTCATCGGGACGGTCTAGTGGCAACGCCAACTCGATATAAAGTGACCAAGAGGACTTACGAATACGCTTCTCCCAATACGCCTTATCCCCCTCGGTCAACTTCTTTTGCCACTCTTGGGCCTTCAAGAAATCCATCAGCCGAGTGAATATCAGGTCGTTGAAGTGCTTCTGGTATATCCGGACAGCGTCCTTCAACTGAACAGCAAGAGGATAGGACGTGGCCCGAGGAACATTCCCCACGAGTTGCAAGAAGTCCTTACGGAGACTCTCGATCAACCCCAAGTTGAACTGGGTCGCCTTCCCACGACGAACATTCGTGGCCACTTTCGGATGCCCAAACAGAGTTTTTCTCACCGACCCTAACCCTGACAGGTCACGACGGTACCAACCATCCCCCTCCCACTCAATATCCTTCTGTAACACAGTTCGAACCACATTCTCATCCAAGACCCTAGGCACCCCAAGTGATTCCAGGATATCCCCCAAACGACCCGACCCCTCTCCGTACCAACCGGAGGTTCCTAAAAGCTGACGGATCTTCCCCACAAGTGCCCTTTTCGCAACTGAAGTACCATCCGACCCCATGACTCCAAACTTATTCCCCGCAGAGGTTTTTTTGTAACTAATGAAGGCATCAACATCCCCGTCCCCATCTACGTCTACAAGCCAAAGCAGCCGATACTTAGTCAACATTGCCCCCAAATTGGGGATATGCTGCCCAATGTGACCGTAAGACAAATGGTAAAGGTCCCAAACTCGATCCGCCTGATCTTCATCCAGTTTGCCAACTGAGACATCCTCCCAATGAGCTGGGTGAAGTAATACCCGAGCATGTCGGTCTTGTGGTTCTAGGCAACGGACATTCTGATACTGGGTGGCAATCCGTTGAGTTAACGACTCTCCTGGATGCAACTCCTTCCACCTGTTCAACAGAGTCACGTTATCCATATCTGTATCGAACTCTTCCTCCCCCACGCGCACCCGCACGGACCCTACTTCTGGTATCCCAACCACAACCCCGGGCAGATACTTCGGGCCCTCCACCAATGGTCCGTAAACAATATCCTGGCCCGCCTGGAAATCATCCCCATCCCCTGCTTGCTTGACCCCCCAAACATTAGCTTTTTTGGACAACTTGACAGCATCCTTCCAACTCACTGCCTGTATCTGGCTAAGATAGAGGGTCTCGACAAACCATTTTTGCATCTGGCCCCAGGGTTTTCGGTGGACCCAACG
>NZ_JABXWD010000603.1 GCF_019173545.1 Candidatus Magnetobacterium casense
CGCGGCACATAACTGTCTTTGAGGTGGGGAAACTTACTAATCCACCAGTCGTCCCCTAACTTAGCTCCTTGGGGGAGAGTGTCCTGAACAACACCCATCCTTTTAAGGTTGTTAGTTAAAAAAGTAACTGAGGCATCCTTCGAAGCATTAGCTACTGCCATAGGGGTCGAATGTGGTAGGTTATACAAGTCTCGAGCTAGAAACTTCAGCTCATTTGGAGTATTAACATCCTGGATGGCACCCTTTAAAGCTTTCTGTACCTTCTTAGCGTCGAACGGCCCACTCAATGATTGGTCCAGGGTCCGGATAAAATTCTCGGCTGCTGGCAGACGAAAGAACTGCTCCTCCCCAAGAAGGAACTCATCCTTCATCTTTGACTTGAGGGTCTTTCTAAAAGAATGGACAAACTCTCTTTCCATATTGCCGGTGGCAAACGAATGCTTCCAGTCCTCCATTAACTTCTTTTCCGGCGCATTGGCAGGTAGACCCCGAAGGTATTTATACACCTCATACCTACTACGGAGAGGCATATTAGCTAGCTTCTGCCCCAACTCTTTCCCCTTTTCGGAAGCTACAGCCTTTAGAGCCGATGTACGCCTGAAAGGCACGTCTAGGCCTGTCGACTCCAACCTTTCTACGGCCGGCTGAAATACCTCAGCAATAGACTTCGACCCTTCCGTCGAGGGCAAGAACCTCTTATGTAAGACAGCATCTGCTCCCCGTGCTACGGGTGAGGTAAGAACCTCCCACATGCTGTGTACTTTTGAGGAGAGGGCTCCCGGAACAATCTGATTAACCTGCTTGGCAATCTGTCTAGGGTTGATAGCATTCTGACCTGCCACTGCTGCTCTATAATTTTGCAGGGCGGTCTTTGATATAAGAGCCGTCTTACCCATTGCCAAGTCAGCCAGTTGAAAAGTAAGATCGTATGCCATCCCATCTAGGGCCTGTAGAATTTTGTCCTTGCTGCCGGAGGCAAAGGCCTCATGTATCCTTTCTGGGTTGCCTAACCAATCTCCTACTAACAGATTAGAAACACCTTGAACAAACTGCCCAGTGGAGGTCCAGGCCTGTTTTACATCACTCTTCAGCTCCCCGAAGGTTTTAGCATACGGCTCCGCATGCGCTTTGGCATACTGTGACAGAAACCCTTGGTCCCCAATGGCCTCTTCATACACAACAGGAGCTTCTTCAATAAGGGGTTTAGGCGCCGTGTCGAAGATCGCCATATCCGGGATCGTCAGCTGAAACTTAGGTTTACGGACCTCTTCGACAATCTGCTGAGCCTGCGTAATATCACCTACGCCTTGAGTCTGACCTTCCAAAAGGGTAGGAGGTTCCTCTATCTGGAACTTCGACTTATCATTCTGCTTTGAAGAGCGGTCCATGTTCCTTCTCTACCTCCGCAAATATCCGCTTCAACGAGTTGACTACTGGCTTCCCATATCGCCTTACCAAAGCCTCTTCCGGCTCGTGAAAATACTTCAAGGCGACAATCTGAAAAAAGTCTCTAGGCGTAGTATTATCAAGACGGATCCCAGATTTCTTCCTAGCCTCTGCTTGTAGGAATTCATTCCAGGTCCGGCCCGTCAACGTCCGAAG
>NZ_JABXWD010000604.1 GCF_019173545.1 Candidatus Magnetobacterium casense
GTCCGAAGATAAGGCCGTCAGTAAGATGCAGGAGTTCATCGATAACATGCCCACATACGCCAGTGACAAGTTGCATATTGGCAAGCTGTTCATGGCTAAGTTATTGCTGTTTTTTTCAAACGAACACAAGGCGCTCCACACACTCAGAGAACTCAGGCAGCACATCAGGGACAACCACGATATCTATCGCAACATTGCCCTGTTGCTCTGTGGTGCGGAGACTGCCACAGAAGACGCAGCCTCCTGGCGAGAAGTCAAGGATGCCCTGTATCGCCTGATCAACGACGGCAAGGAAGACCCCTCGGTTATAACAGGATATGCCCTCGCCCTCAAAAACCTCAACGAAGACTATGAGGACTTCTACGCCACCGGCAGGGTGCGCTACAGGGAACTGCCGGAGTCTCTTGATGAGGCGCTTCACACGGCGCTACCGGGCTTTGCCGTAACCGCCAGATTTTCCGTTGAACACACCGGCATAACGGCCCTTGCACTGCTATCGGATACCGCTGCGGACAAGACCCAGACTGCACGAAAAATTCCCCAAAAGATAGCAATGATCGGGTGCAACGACTCACGTCTCTCCCTGGTGGACCTCGGCAGCGGTGAGACCATTACCACCCTCCAGGGGCATGTAATGGGCATAACCGCCCTCGCCCTCAGCCAAAACCACCGCTACGTCCTCTCAGCCTCCCAGGACAGGAGCATCGCCCTGTGGGACATGCAACAGGCACGCCGCCTGCAAACCTTCACCGGACATGAGGGCGTCATCACGGACGTGCTCTTTGTCGGCAACTCCGTCTATGCGGTGTCCTCCTCCATGGATGGCACCATACGAGCATGGGACCTCCGCAAAGGCAAGTCTGCCGGTACGTTTAAAGCACAAAACAAACCCGTACATGCCATTGCCATCTCAAAGGACGGCAAGTACGTCTACTCCGCCCTCAAAGGGGCAGCCCCATGCAAGTGGGATACAAAGACGGGGAAACTACTGTTGAGCTGCCAGGGCCAGTTCACCGGCTCTACCACAATAGCATTGAGTGCTGACGGCAAACGCCTCATCACGGGCGGCATCGATGACACCGTATGCCTCTTTGACACCGACACTGGAGAAAGCATCAGCACCTTCAGGGGACACACGGGAAGGATAACCTCTGTTGCCTTCAGTTGCGATGACAACTTCGCACTGTCAACCGGACAACAGACCGTGCATGTCAGAGACCTCAAAAATGGTCTGCTCTATGCACAGTTCAGCTATAAGGGGCCTATCGCAGGGGCGGTGACAAATGACAGAGGGCATCAGATATTGTTTGCACAGGATAACGAACTCATATGTCTGAACTACCTCAACAGGTATACCTGCAAATATGCCCTCCTTCCTCCGGCGTCTCTCAGAAAAGGCGACATCAGAACCGAATTCACACGCAGGGTAAGTGTGGCAAGGCAACTCGTAAATGACGAAAAATATCCGGAGGCATTAAACGCCATAGACAACGCAAGGGAACTGGCTGACTATGACAACCACGAAAATATAATAAACCTGCTATCCAACATACCTCTGAAATACGACCGCGGCTCCGTCCGTGCACC
>NZ_JABXWD010000605.1 GCF_019173545.1 Candidatus Magnetobacterium casense
CAGCCAGAGTAACCTCGCTTTACTCCAGGACAGCCCACGGGTTCGAGCTGGCCAGTACGTGCTCTTCGACCCACAATCCCACGCAGTAGACCCCGAGCCCTGGAGGTACAAGCGATGATCGTCTGGACCTATTGGGAAGGACCAATGCCTGAATACATCGAAGTCTGTCTGCGGTCCATCGACAAGTTGTGCCGGATAGCGGGGATTGGGTTTCGCCTGGTCACGCCGGAAGACCTATCCGACTACGTACCCACGGGGTACTTAGAGGAACGATACCGCAGCCTGAAGGACGTTGGCCAGAGAGTTGACTGCATTCGTGCCGCGTTACTGGCAAGGCACGGCGGCTGGTGGTGGGACGCCGATACCGTATGCGTTCACCCTAGCTTCCTGAAGCTGGGAATACCCCCTCACGAGTATCTATCTCAGCTCTGCAATGGAGCGACTGCGGTGTACACCGTCTGGGATCGTGAACCACGTAGGGTTCTAAACGGATACGTTTACGTAGATAAATCACCTCTAGCAACAACGTGGTTAGCAAAGGTCAATGCTAAGCTACAAGAGCCAGAGGAGCCGGTCTGGTGTGACCTCGGGGAGAAAATACTCACGCCCCTTTTCTCAGCACAGGAACAGGCGAGACAGGTGGATCGGCGGATGTTTCTTCCAATCGACATTGATAGCAACGTCAAGCGATTCTTCGAGCCTGGAAACCCCCAAGACCTTGTCACCGAGCAAACTATCTGCTTCGGCCTGAACCACTCGTGGTTCTGGTATCATCGAAGGAGGGATATGCAACTACCCCGGGAACGGTGGGCATCGAGTCTCCTGCTAATACATCAACTGTTGCACCTAGCGGACGTAAGCTGGGGTTGGGGAGGACTGTAATGCACGTATGGACCTACTGGGAAGGTGAGTCTTGGCCCCATATCGACCTGTGCCTGGAAACAGCGACTCGCCGACTCGCCTTGACAAACGTTGAGTTTCATCTTCTCGCGCCGGAGACTGTAGAGGGGTACTTGTCACCGGGGTTGCTCCACGAAAGGTATAAGGAGATACCCCAGATAGGCCCCAAGGTCAGTGCAATACGCGCGGCGCTCCTTGCAAAATATGGGGGTTGGTGGTGGGATGCGGATACGATCGTGCTTCGCAGCCCCGAAAAGTTGATGCAGAAATACCCGAATGCCAACGTACTCTACATGACGTGGACGCGGCTACCCCTGCGTATTTTGAATGGCTACATCTATGCCAAGGCTGGTAGTGAGCCTGCGCTTTTGTGGCTAGAACGGATCAACTACTTGCTCGAACACGATTTCGAGACGGCTACCAAGTGGCTGGAGTTGGGGGAGAAGGTCATTACCCCCTTATTCAGGGACCGCCTTGATTGCGTGGAAGTGGATAGAAGGCTGTTCCTCCCTATTGATTTCGACACGGACCCCTATGTATTCTTCCGTGAGGGAGATTTCCGGGACTACCTGCGGGATGATGCTCTCCAGCGTCTTAAGGAGCAACTGCGGCTTGTTGTGCGTTGACAGGCAGATCGAGGCGACGGGCATTTTGCATTTCCTGATAGGTATGCCAGAGAAGTTGGTG
>NZ_JABXWD010000606.1 GCF_019173545.1 Candidatus Magnetobacterium casense
ACCTGAGCAACGACCAGTACAAGATCGTTGTTCTGGATGCAACATCAGGCAAGGTGCGCAGACCAAATGCGGCCACAGATATACCGCTTGGCGTGCTGCAGAACGCCCCTGATGCTGCGAATTTAGCGGCAGTTGTCAGGCCGATAGGCTGCGGCGGGATAACAAAAATCCAGTTGGGCGCAACCCTGGCAATCGGGGTTATCGCAGGCATGGAATATGTGGACGCCGCTGATGCAGGCAAGGCAATAGCCGCTGTAGCCACAATGTACCCTGTTGGAGTTTTACTTGCCGGCGGGGCTGAGGATGAACTTGCAACAATGCTGCTTGCACCACTCACGGTGAAGGCGTAAGGAGGAATAAATGCCACAGCCAAATGTTAAAGACCTAATCGTTGCAGGGCCGCTGGCCAACGTCAGTGTTGCCTACCGCAACAGAAGCTACATCGCTGACAGGGTCTTCCCTGTCATCGATAATATTTCCCCGAAGGCCAAGATTGCCCGGTATCTCAAGGGCGCATGGTTCCGGGATGAAGCAGGGATCAGAGGCCCTGGAGGGGAGGCGATGAGGGGCGGATATCCGGTTGACCTGCTCAGCATCTCCACAAAGGAATACGCCTTTGCAAAAGAGGTGACTGACGAGGACAGGAAGTTTGCGAACTCCCAGGGCGCGCCACCGCTGAAGCCTGATCAGGATGCGCTTGAGTTCTGCGCAGACAAGATCGACCTGTCAAAGGAAAGAAGGGTCGCCTCAATGATCCTTGCGGGTACATGGTCCGGAGTTGCAGGCGAGGACGCCGCAGGTCTCTGGGCTCCCAACGATGCCACAAACACATTCATAGCTGATGTCCTGGCGAGGATCGAGACGATCAGGGCAGCCACGGGCCTGAGGCCAAACGTCATGGTGATGGACTTCGGCACATACAACACCCTGAAAAAGTTGGATGCCCTCCTGGATCGGATCAAATACACCCAGCGCGGCATATTGACGGTTGACCTGATCGCCGCCATGTTCGACCTCGATGAGGTGCTCCTGGGAGAGGCGATCTACTCATCAGCAAAGGAGACAAAGGCAGGCACTGACTGGACATCTGTGAACGTCTGGGAGAAAACTGCCACAAAGGGTTCGGCGTTTCTCTATTACCGGCCATCTTCTCCGGGCCTGAAAACCCCGAGCGCAGGCTATCAGGCACGCGTTGCCTATGATGATGGCGGCATAAGAAGGTCCACAACCTGGAGAGAACCAGCACGGCATCAGGATGTCTATGAAGTGGCCGAGGAAACCGATATCGTCCAGACAGGAACGGACTTAGGGTTCCTGTGGTACGACACGATACTAACTTAGCAGAGAGCTAAGAGCATAGAGCGAAGAGTAAGAAAATGCCCTATAGCACATTAGCTGACATCAAGAAGCTGATCCCCGAGGACTCGGTTATCCAGCTCACCGATGACGAGGGCCTCGGGGTTACAAATCAAACGAGAATTGACGAGGCGATTGCCGGCGCAGACGGAGAGATCGACTCCTACTGCGGCTCGCGCTACACCGTGCCCTTTTCCCCTGTGCCGGACATCTTTCTGATGATGTCCGGC
>NZ_JABXWD010000607.1 GCF_019173545.1 Candidatus Magnetobacterium casense
TCTACTTCGACATTTTTCCGTATGGTTGTAGGGTCTATGTCTATGTGTATGATGCTTGCGTGTGGAGCAAAGGCATCGAGTTTGCCCGTGACCCTGTCGTCAAACCTCATACCAACGGCGATGAGCAGGTCAGACTCCTGTATGGCCATGTTGGCATAGTAGGTACCGTGCATTCCCGGCATCCCCAGTGACAGGTGATGGCTGGAGGGAAACCCGCCGATGCCCATCAGTGTTGAAGAGACGGGTATCTGCGTAAACTCGGCCAGTTCCCGCAGTTGCTCGGAGGCATTGGAGAGGATGACCCCTCCGCCACAGAGAATCACAGGCTTCTTGGACTTTGAGATGACCTGGGCGGCCTTTTCTATCATCCACTTGTTGCCGTCAAGGGTGGGGTTGTAGCTTCTGATGTTGACCTTATCCGGCCAGTGAAAGGCGCACTGGGCAGCCGTTATGTCCTTGGGCAGGTCTATCAGCACCGGCCCCGGTCTGCCCGATGAGGCAATATAAAAGGCCTCCTTGATGATGTATGCCAGGTCGTTGACGTCCTTGACAAGGTAGTTGTACTTGGTGCATGGACGTGTAATGCCCACAATGTCTGCCTCCTGGAAGGCATCGTTGCCAATGAGCATGGTCGGCACCTGCCCTGTTAATACCACGATGGGGATGGAGTCCATGGCCGCCGTGGCCAGACCGGTGACGGTGTTTGTGGCTCCGGGTCCCGATGTCACAAGGGCAACTCCTACCTTGCCGCTTGATCTCGAGTAACCATCTGCCATGTGCGTGGCGCCTTGTTCGTGTCTGGTTAGTATCAGTTGAATGTCCTTATCGTCATACAGGTAGTCAAATATATTTAAGACAACCCCGCCGGGGTAACCAAATATATGCTTGACGCCCTCCTTCTTAAGTGATTCAATGATTATTTGTGAACCGCTGACTTTCATCTTCATTTACCTCTTAATAGAATTTAAACTAATAGTATACCATAAATCTGTATTTATTTTATCAGTACCCGTGGCCATTACAGGGCAATCGCATATGAAATTTTGTAATAGTCCAGCTATACAATTGATCTGAAGGGGGCCAGGAGCGCATTGAGCCGGGGGGCGCTGCCCCCTCCTGGAGCGACAAAGAAGCGGAGGGGGTGGGGCACCCCTGCCACAAACCGCCCCTTTTTTTTCTTACGGTCAAATGCGATTGCCCTGGTGGCCCTTAAAATAAAAAAACCTTGACAAATTGCTCTCTTTTCTTTTGGACAGGTAATAAGTTACAATACAGCATTGGGTTAATATGGTAACATTAATGTGACAGGTATGGATGACAGTGAGAGACTCATAGAGCAACTCAGAAAGGAAATAGAGTCCAGCAAGGGGCAGGTTGCCAGGTCTATGGAGCAAGAACGTGTACTCTGCCGTACCAGGGGTGCGCTAAAGGCCGTGAGAGAATGTCAGAAGGTCTTGCTTAACTCCAAAGATGAGCGGATGCTGCTTAAGGAGACATGCCGTGTTATTGTCCAGAGTGCCGGGTACAGGTTTGCGTGGGTTGGTTATGCGCAGGATAACGCCATCAGAGCGGTTATACCGGAGG
>NZ_JABXWD010000608.1 GCF_019173545.1 Candidatus Magnetobacterium casense
GGTGTATGCGATCTGTGGTAATGCATCCGCCCTATGGGTGTATTGTTGAGCCATATTATTTCCCCCCTGCAATAGTCCTCGCCGTAGCCCATGATCCTGAGATCATTATCCAAATAGAACGGATAGACGCAGTTCCCCGGCTGCTGCGTGGCGAGGATCGTATATGATATGTTCACCCTCTCGATTCCCTTCTCAATATCCTCCAGCGCGTCGAAATTGTCGGAGTTGCCCATGTCGTCAAGCGCATCAGAGAGGAACCTCACCTCGCCGATCTCGACCTGCCTGATCCATGTCTTTATCGCATTGATCACGTATGCCATAATGAGCGGCTTCGTCTGCGGCCCGATCTTGAGATAGAGACATGCAGAAATTTGGGATCCGAATGTTGGCAAAGTCTCGTCCTCCCCCGGCGTGTCCCCGACTGCGCACCGAGTCCCGAGTACCTGCCAGATCGCAGCGTTGATGAGCTCCTCGCCCTCCGCCACTGCAACCCCTCCCTCCGGCGTGACCTCGTAGGGAAACTTCATCCCCTTGCCGAGCACGGGGTTCGGCATAAACCGTCCCTGCATCGGATAATCCGTCATGAGATGTTCTCCATCACGACTGCCTGATGGTTTCCAGTCACCGTTACCGTCTCGTCCCACATCGCGGCCGTCATCGCTTCCCTATGGCCGCAGAGATCGCAAGAGTGCCGCCCAGCCTGCTCCTTCGGTCTCATCGCTCCACACCCTGAGCATTTGCCCCAGTTATCGGGACCGAGAATGAAGCACTTGTTTTTCAGAGAGATAAAACATTCCGCATTCGGCGTGCCCTTCCACTCCCTTTCACATCTCTGGTATCGGGTACACTTCACGCAGACCATCTCCGGCTGTCCTGCCGAATCTTTCCATGCCCTCGCGCAATTCGCGCATGCCAAGCACTCAGAACAGGTCATTCCTTCTTTCCTTCAGGCTTTCCAGTATCTTTAAGCTCAAGATCGAGGACGGCTCCCACTACAGCGATGACATCACGAGAGAACTTGTCCTCCTGTTGCATAATCGTAGGGCAATCCATTCCAAGCGGCAGTAGTGGCTGCCCAGTCTTTTCTGAGCGTTCGCAATTTTTATCAATGGCCTCACACGCCATGCGCTTCAGTATGTCCGAGGCTTTCATGCCAGGGATGTTCTTCCGTATGTTCGCCAGGTGCTCATCGATGCTGTGTTTCATATCGTTCCGCTCCGTTTCATTTTGCCGCTTTTTGTTTCACCGCCTGCTCATTCCGTCTCAGATTGGCTCAGGCTGTTGCAAACACCGTTGCACTAGCCACGCACTTCGCCCCTCCGCACGCCTCGCATGTCTCCCCGGTCGCGAGTGCCACGGGTAGGAGAACGGGAGTTAAGAATGGATCCGTCCCGCCCATGAGCCGCACCAGGCTGGATGATCTTATGTCGTGCATCCCCAGCGCCCACTGAGAGGCCGAAACCCCCGCATACAACCTATACACGCCGGCGACATCGTGAGTGAGTAGCCCTCCAACGGTGACCGACCTATAACCGCCTACCTTGATTGTCTCGGCCCCCCCCGACATCAAGCCCCCTCGCCCCA
>NZ_JABXWD010000609.1 GCF_019173545.1 Candidatus Magnetobacterium casense
GGTTTTCGACCAGGAGGCCAAGAAGAATCTCGTTGCAGACCTGATCAAAGAAAAAAATTATCCTGATCGAGCGGCCAATGAGATTGCTGATGCAGTCGAAAAGCGCGGGAAGCGCGTTATTTTTGTTGAAGCAAATATGGATGGGTACGCATTTTTCAAGGTTGAACAAAGACCCGGAGGTATTACCGAGATCATTTTCAATATTAACCACCCAGCATACGAACAGCTTGTCCGTACTCTCGATGACAATCTTGATGGTGCCACTGACCGAGACCTTATTGAGCGGATAACCAATGCATCCGATACCATGAGGATGCTGTTTGCCGCATGGGCGCGATACGAAATGGAGGATGTTCCGAATCGAAGCAAAATCAACGGTGTGCGTCAAGAATGGGGCAAGATGGCCCGAATCTTCCTCCTCAGCGACGAGGAGGGTTAACCGCATGTTGGATGTCCTTGGGGACAGACTCCTCGCCCTATGTCGTGGGGCATCGGGTTCTTTCCTCCTTGCAGCTCCCTTTATCAAGGATTATGTCCTTGCCAAAGTTCTTGATGCTCTGCCGCTGTCAGTCACTAAAGTGACCTGCGTAACCCGTTGGCTACCGGAGGAGGTGGCCGCCGGTGTTTCCGACCTGGAGGTGTTTGATCTCGTCGCAGCTCGACCAGGTGCACGCCTTCTGCTTCTGCCGACACTTCACGCCAAGCTGTTCCGGTCAGAAACTAAGTGCCTTGTTGGTTCTGCGAATCTGACTGGCAGGGCCCTTGGATGGAAAAGCCCACCGAACCTTGAGTTGTTGGCCGAGGTGCCCTACTCACACCCTGACGTCACCGCCTTTGTATCCTTACTGTTGGCTTCAGCGTTTCCTGCTGATGAACTGACGAGGGACGCTGTCAGGAAAGAGGCTGATAGGCTTGTGGCAGAGGGGCGTGTTCCGGCTTTCCCCGATGTTGCTGAGAACGCCTCCGCCCCACCACCACGAACGTGGTTGCCGCGCTGCACGGTAGCCGATCAGCTCTGGACGATCTACTCGAATGCCTCTGACATTTGGAAGGTTCTCGATTCAAACATCGAAGCAGCTCGGATCGATTTGACTGTACTCGGTATTCCCCAGGGGCTTCCAAGCCAAATGTTCAGGAACCGGGTCATAGCGGTATTGAAACAGATGCCACTTGTGGCGGAGATTGATCGCAGAACTCGCGATGGCATTAGTGACGCCGACGCCATCGAACTCATTCGGACATCTATCCCCGAGGGGGAGATGCCTTTCTCGGCTGAAGACGCATGGAGCATCCTCAAGGAATGGCTGCAATATTTTTTCCCCGACATTTACCGTCGGGCAGCCCAGGGGGAGGTGTTTTTCAGGGGACGTGAACTCCGTTCCTGATGATATTCCCTCTGCTGAACGCGAGCGTTATGGCTTCCAGGTCAACTGGACACGGAAGGACTGTGTCTGTTTGGTTCTCAGATATGTTTTTTTATTCCAAACCTGTCATTTTCAAGAGACTGGAGGTGTGTGTTGGTTCAGCGTGAATGATACAGATGGCCGTTGCGCGTAAGCACTTTTTCGGACACTCCCGGCACC
>NZ_JABXWD010000061.1 GCF_019173545.1 Candidatus Magnetobacterium casense
ACCTACTGGGACCTGGGCCTGGTGCCTATCCTCGATGACACCAATGAGATAGAGTTCTTTTTGTTTACCCTCAAAGACGTCACATTGCAGAGGCGTTACAAGGACGAATTGATGACCCTGAATGCAGAACTCCACAAGATAATACAAGATGAAGTGGAAAAAAACAGGCGCAATGACCAGATCATGTATGAACAGTCGCGCCACATCGCCATGGGCGAGCTGCTGTTTAACATTGCCCACCAGTGGAGACAACCCCTGTGTTCGATAGGCCTGATGGTGCAGGACATAGAGGATGCCTACAGGTTTAAGGCTCTCGATGCCGCCTACATCGAAAACTCCTCAAAGGCCATAATGAAGGAACTGCTGTATCTGTCAAACACCATAGACGAATTCAAGGTCTTCTACGCCGGAAATAATGAAAAAACACGATTTAACCTCTCAGAGACGGTACACAGGGTCTTGTCGGTGATGACGGACTATTTCAGAAGCAGAAAGGTGGCTGTCGAGGTTGATATTGACAACAGGATCAATATGGATGGCTACGTCAATGAGTTTTCGCAGGTGTTCCTGAATATCCTGACAAATATAAGGGATGTTTTTGAAAGGCGGCAGGTTGCAAATGCAGTCGTAAAGATAGTATCATATAGACAGCCGCAGACCGGGAAAGTGATCCTGACCTTAACGGATAACGGTGGCGGAATAGACAATAATATAATAGGAAGGATATTTGACCCATACTTTACAACCAAAGACAAGAGCAGAGGTACCGGCCTTGGGCTGTATATCGCCAGGGTGATAATAGAGAACAACATGCACGGGACGATAACGGCGACAAATACAGCGGATGGTTGTCTGTTCAGGATAGAGATGTAAACATGTCAGATGCGCGTATAAATGAAAGTGTACTAAGGGAGTTAACTGTCCTCTACGTTGAGGATGACGATGTCCTTAGGGCTAACCTCGGTAAATTTCTCAAGAGGCGTTTTGGTCATGTGTCCGTGGCATCTAACGGGAAAGAAGGGTTTGACATCTACAGAGACAGTAAACCGGATGTGGTCATAACGGATATAAATATGCCGGTGATGGATGGCAACGAAATGATAAGGCAAATCCTGGAGATAGATGACGCACAGCCAATTATAATAACAACAGCCTTTAACGATGACGAACACACCAGCAGTCGTTGTATCAACCTCATAAAGCCAATAGATATGACCAAGCTGTTGGAGGCGATTCTTTACTGTATGGGCTTGCAATAACAAATGGATACAGACATAGATATGGATTATAGTGACAAGTTAGACCTGCTGTTGAGGCTTGGCAGTGAGATATCAAGAGAAAATAACCTTGGGAGGCTGCTCGAGAAATTTGGCGACTTTTCGAGGGACATTGTGGATGCCGAGCGGTGTTCGATCTTCATACACGATGACAAGCGCAATGAGCTATGGACGATGTTCTCCCACGGGGTGGAGGAAATCCGCCTGGCGGTCAATCTCGGCGTCGCAGGCTATGCCGCAAACACCAGGGAGATACAAATCGTCACGGATGCCTATAAAGACTTCAGATTCTCAAGCGCTACGGACAAAAAGCTCTCCTATGTCACCAACACCATTCTCGCAGTACCACTCTTTGACAAAAATGACAACGTCATAGGGGTCATTGAGGCCATCAATAAGAAAAAAGGCCTCTTTACAAACCTCGATGCCGAACTGCTGCTTTTGTTGTCCCAGTATGTAGGCACCACACTTGCAAACGTATTCCTGTACAACAAGCTCAAAGACACAAACACGAAGCTTATCAGTAAACTCTCAACCACCGTCGAGTTCAAGGACCTCAACACCACCAAACATACCACCAGGGTCTCCCTGTATGCAAAGACGCTGGCCGAAGCCTATGGCATCGAAAAGGACGACATCGAAATTATCAAACTCGCCTCCCCCCTGCACGATGTCGGCAATATAGGTATCCCCGACAACATCCTAAAAAAACCCCAACAGATCACTATTGAGGAGTTTGAAATTGTAAAGACACACACAACACTCGGCTACGATATATTAAACGATGAGGACAACGACATACTTCAAACCGCTGCCATCATCGCCAGGGACCACCACGAAAGATGGGACGGCGCCGGCTATCCCAACAGACTAAAGGGACACAACATCTCCATATACGGCAGAATAGTCGCCATTGCAGATGTCTTTGACGCACTGACATCAAAGAGACCATACAGAGACCCCTGGAGCATTGAAGGAGCTGTCGAACTGTTGATCTCCGAAAAGGGCAAACACTTTGAACCCTACCTCGTTGACGTTTTTGTAAAAAACATCGCCAGTATCAGAGAAATCTACAAAGAATATAAGGAAGAATAAATATTATGGATGAACACATACAATCGATAGCGTATAAGGTGAGGTCGCTCCCCCCGCTTCCGGAGACTATCATCAAGATACAGCAGATATGTCAGGACCCAAATTCGGGCTTAAAGGAGCTTGCCAACGTCGTAGAATGTGACCCCATGCTTACGGCAAACCTGTTGAGGCTTGCAAATTCGCCGTCCTATGGCTTTTCAGGCAGCATCAAGACCGTCGAACACGCCGTGGCCATCTTTGGGATGACCGTGGTATTTGGGTTCGCTCTGGCAAGTGCCGTCAGAAACTCCGTAAAGATAAACCTCTCTCCTTATGGCGTAACGCCTGCTGCCTTTATTAATTCCTCACAACTGCAAAGCGCCCTGATGTATAACTGGTACTATAATGTAGACAAGAACAAACTGGACATACTGGTTCCGGCGGCCTTTATCAACGAAGTCGGAAAGATCGTCATCGCCACCGAACTCATAGCATCGGGCAAAAAGGATGACTTCCAGCGGAAGATAAGCCACCTGCAGGATGAGGAGGCAATATATGAGGTGGAGCACAAGTTCATTGGTGTCAATAACCTCGAAGTCAGCGCAGACATCTTTGAACACTGGCGTCTTGCCACCTCCATGATAAAGGCCATCCGTGCGAGCCTCGATCCCCAAACCGCCGACGATGAGATCATGCCCTATGCCTGGGCGCTAAAGATAGTACGCACGGCCGTGTTGCCCTGTGGCAGGATCACCGACGAGTCAATCGAAAAAAACACGGAAAACCTGACCCTGGCTGCCCTGGATATGTCCGCCTTTCGTACTGCCGCAAACAAGGTGCGTAGAAACACAAGCACAGGTGGATGACACCATAGTGGCCATATCGACGCCTCCAGGGCATGGGGGTATCGGTATCATCAGGCTCAGTGGCAATGGGACAGGCGGGACAGGCGGGGCAATAGCAATAGCCGATACCCTCTTTGTCTTAGGCAGCATCAGTAGTAAAGCCGGTAAAGATTCCAACACCGTTGCCAAAACGGTCTCATCTCTGCCCTCACACACGGTAACATATGGCCACATCGTGGATGGTCAGGACGTTCTTGACGAGGTGCTCTTGACGCTCATGCGTGCCCCCAACAGTTACACGAGGCAAGACGTGGTTGAGATAAACTGTCACGGTGGTCTGATCCCCATGAGGAGGGTGCTCGATGCGGTGCTCAGGTGCGGGGCACGGTTGGCCAATCCGGGGGAATTTACACTGCGAGCATTTCTAAACGGCAGGATAGACCTGGCTCAGGCCGAGGCCGTGTGTGACGTCATAACGGCCAGGACTCAGGAGAGCGCCGCCGTTGCCATGCAGCAGCTCAGTGGAGGACTGTCGCAGCGATTGACCGACATATCGGAGAGGCTTACGGAGGTCTGTGCACACGTTGAGGCATACATAGACTTCCCGGAGGAGGACATAGAACTCTCAACGCACCAGGAAATACTAGAGCAGGTGCATGACCTCAGAGACGAACTCACCGAACTCTCCGGCACCTATGACCGGGGACGACTCCTGCGCGAGGGGCTATCGGTTGCCATTGCCGGCAGACCCAACGTCGGGAAGTCTTCGTTGCTAAATGCCCTTGTACAACGTGACAGGGCAATAGTCACCGCCTCCCCCGGCACCACGCGGGACACCATCGAAGAGTACATCAACGTCGAAGGCATCCCCGTGCGGATCATCGACACGGCCGGCATACGTCCCGCCCCGGAGGACCCGGCTGAGTGCGAAGGGGTGGACAGGAGTATCAGGGCCATTGAGGTCGCCGACCTGGTGCTGGTGATGCTTGATGGTACGGAGGACGTTCTCAGCGACGAGGATATCTCCGTCATCGGCATGGTTACGGCAAAGATGGTTATCGCAATCGTAAACAAGGCCGACAAGCCAATCCTGTTATCGGCCCAACTCGTCAGAGACGCCTTTGAACGTGCCAACTTACCGGCCATACCACTCATAACGTTATCGGCAAAGACCGGTCAAGGGATCAACGAACTAAAACAGGCCATCTTTAACCTGACGATGAAGTCCGGTATTGACTCAAGGGAGGGCGTACTTATCACCAACCTCAGACACAAGACGGCCATAGATAACACCATCGCCGCACTAATCCAAGCCATACACTGCCTCAGAAACGCCACCCCCATTGAGATAACAGCCCTGGAACTCAGAAACGCCCTAAACCATATCGGCGAAATCACAGGCATCGTCACACCCAACGACATCCTCAACAAGATATTCAGCAACTTCTGCATCGGCAAGTGATAAAAAAAAGGAGGGTGACTCCGCCCAGCCTTAGAATTGCCGGCTGGTAAAAATTCTCTTGACAATGATAGATTTAGACGTGGTATGATGTGGCTATCGTGTTAAGAAGAAAACCTTCAAACTTACAGGAAGTTGTTGGCATATTGACAGCACATAAAGATACGCTTGTCAACAAGTTTGGTGTTATTGACATTGCGGTGTTTGGTTCGTATGTACGGGACGAGCAGCGTAAAAGAAGCGATATTGATATCCTGGTTGAGTTAAAGCAAGAATACCTGACTTTTGATAACTATATGGGATTGATGTCTTTTCTTGAAAGGAAAATGAGAGGAAAGGTTGACGTTGTAACAAAGGGAGGCATTAGAAAGGAGCTGGAACCTATTATCTTAAAGGAAGCAGTACATGCCTACGACAATAAGGAGTTATTAGATCATTGAGAGAGTGGAAAAGTATCCTCTTTATATTTCATGGTAGCAAAAGAAAGAAGGGGGCGGCTCTGCCCCCCCTCAGACCCCCCTGCAAGGGGACCAGTCCCCTTGACCCCTTCCTGTGAAACCTTTTACCACGCTTTTTTTAGAGGATACGTGGAAAAGCATTATGGGATTGAGAAATATTGTAATCCATAAGAAATCGTTCAGCTTAGGTGATAATAAACCTGAAACATTCTTACTTCAATGAAGAAAAAGCAAGAAAAGAAAATCACCCCGCACCAACAGGTGACAAGAACAACCACCCGCCCCTTGCACAAACCAATCGTGCATATTGCCCTAATCTTGCTCATCGGCATCGCGGTCTACTCAAACACCCTGACAAGCCCGTTTATCTTTGACGACATCCCCAACATATCCGAAAACCCACTGATCAAAGACCTCCGCTATTTTACGGATAAATCCATGGTGAGGGACATCCCCGTGATCTATAACGTCAAGGACTTCTTCTATTCAAGGTGGATGGGATACTTCACGTTTGCGCTAAACTACAAACTGCACGGCCTCAACACCATAGGCTATCACGCATTCAATCTCCTCATTCACCTCATTAACGCCCTCTGCGTGTATTACCTGATAGCGCTCACCACCCGGACCCCGTTCTTTGCACGAAACACCCCTGCCGGTGATTATCCACGGGATTGTCCGGTTGGCCTCCTGGCGCTCATGGGCGGGATATTGTTTGTCGCCCATCCGATCCAGACACAGGCCGTTACATACATTATTCAGCGGTTTGCATCGCTGGCAACGTTCTTCTACCTGCTCTCCGTCGTGTTCTACATAAGAGCACGGCTTGCCGCTAAGGCAAACCACATGTATACCCTCTACGGTGTTGCCCTTATCTGTGCAGTGTGCGCCATGAAGACAAAGGAGATAGCCATTACCCTACCCGTTATGATAGCCGCATATGAATTTATGTTCCTTGAGGGTAGCCCCAAAAAAAGAGCCTCCCTATTGTTGCCGTTTCTCCTGACAATGATCATCATCCCCGTCTCTCTGATACAGCCCGGCGGCTCCGTGCTTGACGCAGACAAGGTGCAGGAGTCGATGCAACTGGCAAGTGCCCAGGACATATCACGGTGGGACTACCTCTTTACACAGTTCAGGGTGATAACGACCTATGTCAGGCTGCTGCTGTTACCCATACACCAAAACCTCGATTATGATTACCCTGTCTACACTACCCTGTTCAGGGCAGAGGTAATTCTGTCGTTCTTGTTTCTGGTATCCATTGCGGGGATTGGGGTGTATCTGTATCTGCTGTCAAACAGGACTGACAGAGAGGGCAGGCACTGGCTGAGGTTTGCCTCCTTTGGGATACTCTGGTTTTTTGTTGCCCTGTCGGTAGAATCCAGCATAATCCCCATAGCGGATGTCATCTTTGAGCACAGGGTGTATCTGCCATCGGTGGGATTTATCCTTGTCCTGTTGTCCGTGTTGGCAAACAAACTGCAAGGGAGGCAACGGAAGCTCATAATCCCCGTGGCGGCCTTGATTGCATTGGCGCTGTCAGCGGCGACATACGCCAGAAACAACACCTGGCAAAGCAGCGTAACACTCTGGGAGGATATCGTCCGCAAAAGCCCTGGCAAGGTTCGTCCGCACAACAACCTCGGGGCCGATTACTACGACCAGGGACGCATTGACGACGCCATCAGGCAGTACGAAATCGCTCTAAAGCTCAATCCTGACGACCTTGACGCATACCTCAACCTGGGAAACGTGTACGAAAAGCAGGGCAACCTCGATGAGGCAATCAGGCTGTATCAGGCAGCCCTGAAGATAAATCCCGATTTTCCGGATGCCCATAAGAATCTCGGCGACTTTTATCACGACCAGGGGCGCTTTGACGACGCCACCAGAGAGTACCAGACTGCCATCAGGCTTAAGCCTTCCTTTACGGAGGCGTATTATAATCTCGGCGTGATCTACCACAAGCAGGGTCGTCTTGACGAGGCACTCAGGCAGTATCAGCAAACCTTGAAGCTCAACCCAGACCACGCCAACACTCACAACAACCTTGGCGTACTATACTCCGTCAGGGGCAATGCAGATGAGGCAATCAGGGAATACAAAACAGCTATCAGATTGAACCCGGCCCATCCCGAGGCACAGAAAAATCTCGACATCCTATTACAAAATTTGAATAAAAAAAAATAAGAGACTCAAGAAGGAGATACAAAACTTTCTTGCTGTAAAAAATCCTGTGATGTTATACTATATTTGAGAATAAGGCAATAGTAGGGAGGACAAAATGCAATACAAGGGTGACCTAAACGAGGCGAAGGCACTCATCAGTGCCATCGACCGTTCCAACGCTATCATTGAATTTACGGTTGACGGTGAAATCATAGATGCCAACGACATGTTTCTTCAATGTATGGGCTACACCATTGACGAGATCCGCGGCAAGCATCACAGGATATTCGTTGAACCCGGTTTTGCGGTATCACCTGAATACGTTGAATTCTGGGCAAAGCTCAAGGGTGGTCAGTATAGCGCGGCTGAATACATGCGTCTGGCCAAGGGCGGACGCGAGGTCTGGTTGCAGGCAACCTATAACCCGGTACTCGGTGCCGACGGCAAGACACTCAAGGTTATTAAACTCGCCACCGATATCACCGACCAGAAGCTCACAAGTGCCAACGATTCAGGCAAGATTGCCGCTATTGAAAAGTCCATGGCTGTCATTGAGTTTACCACCAACGGCACGATTCTTCGGGCTAACGACATATTCCTAGAGAGCATGGGATACGACAGCCACGAAATAGAAGGTAAGCACCATCGGATATTCGTTAGCAAGGAATATGCCGATTCTCAAGAGTACACTCAATTCTGGACTGCCCTTGCACAGGGCAAGTTCAACAGCGGCCGGTTTGAGCGTTTCACCAAGACAGGGGAGTCGATTTGGCTGCAGGCAACCTACTCTCCGATATTCGATCCAAAGGGGAGGCCCGTAAAGGTCGTCAAGTTCGCTTATGACATTACCGCAAACGTCAGGCAGGGCGAAGAGCTCGAACGTGCCCTCTTAGAAGCACAAGAGGCCGAAAAGGTCCGAAACGAACTGGACCGCGCCGTGGCCGAAATGTCCACCCCCGTAACGCCAATCTGGGAGGGCATTCTGCTGCTTCCCCTTGTTGGCGTCCTCGATTCGATGCGCACCTCGGACATAATGAACAAGTCGCTCAGTATGATTTCCGATATGCGCGCAAAGGTATTCGTTCTGGACATCAGCGGAGTGGCCACCGTAGACACTGCGGTGGCTAATCAATTGATAAAGATCACCAAGGCAACCAGACTTATGGGATGTGAAGCCATAATTTCCGGCCTCTCTCCGGCCATTGCGCGCACGATTGTGGAACTTGGAGTGAATGTCGAGTCTATCCGAACCACAGCCACGCTGCGGGACGCCTTTGAGACGGCACTAACGATGGTCGGTGAATCGCTTGTCGGCAAAAAAAACCTCCAATCTGATGAGCACAAAGGGAAGTCGTAGGGTGCCTGAACAGTTTGTCCATGTCTACTGACCTATACTCCACGGTTGCAATAACCAAGACTAAGGGCGTCATAGTCGTAACAATGCAACCGGATTTGGACAAGGAGGGTTTTGAAACCATGTGCAAGGTGGTGCTCGAACTAACCGCAAAAACCAAAATAAAGGCGGTGGTGCTCGACTTCTCCGCAGTAGACGTTCTCAACCTGCTGGATTTCCAGCGCGCACGAGCATTTCTTGCCTCAGTCCGCTTACTTGGTGCCGAAGTAGCAATTGTAAGTCTCAAGGCCGGCATCGTTGTCTATCTCACCGAAGTCCAGGCAGAAACGGAAGGCATCAACTACTTTTTTGACTTGGACGAAGCCCTTCACCAACTCGGGGAAGGCTGCTGATATGGACGACAACAATGAGTCTACCTTCGCCAGCTTTAACCTCAACAGCATGGCCGGCCTGCACGTGGCAGTTGCTATGACCAGGACACTGCCATTTATGAAGGATATTGGTACCGAAGACCAGGTACTTATATCTACGGTTGTTTCCGAACTGGGCACAAACATTTTGAAATTTGCCGGCAAGGGTACAATATCACTCGCCCGTATTTTTGATAGCGGCCACGACGCCATCCAGATAATAGCGCAAGACAACGGAGCCGGTATCCGTGATGTACAACGAGCTATGCAGGACGGATACAGCAGTGCCGGCACGCTTGGACTTGGACTTCCGGCGGTTTCTCGCATTATGTCAACGATGAAGATCGAAACCGTGGTGGGGAAAGGAACCAGGGTTGTTACCTGTAAATGGCTCAATGACGGTAGCGTCTCCGGGCGATCAGGCGCATCCGGCCGGCAATCGCACAGCAAAACCACCGGTGTAATGAAGATCGAGTATGCTCAGGAAGTGCGCCCGCATCCGCGTGAAACCGTCAGCGGCGACATGACCATACTGTGCCCGGTGGATGCAGGGCTGCTGTTTGGCATCATCGACGTCTCAGGACATGGACCTGAGGCCCATCTTCTGGCACAGAAGTTTGGACAGGCTGTGATAACGGCAACATCGGTCGATATAGAGCATCTGCTGCGGTTGTTGCATGCAATGGCAACCGGTACACGCGGTGCGGCTGTAGGATTGGCCTTTTTCGATTGCGTCAGCCACCGGCTTGCTTTTGCCGGCATTGGCAATGTCCATATTCGAGTGATTGGAGGACGGTCATGGAGAGGGGTGTCACGTGATGGCATTGTCGGTGAAAGACTGCCGGGTATTCTTGCTCAAACAGTTGGACTGACACCCGGCGACCTGGTCGTGATAGCTTCCGATGGCGTATCGGAGAGCGCCAGGACAAACGTCCTCGTCCGCGGCTCAACACTGTCCGCAGGGCAAATAGCTAAGGAGTTAATACTGCAGGCCGGCAAAATGACGGACGATGCCTCCTGCGTGGTAGTCAAATGCCTGCGTTAGAAAACCTGGGGTCCATAACACTTAGAAGTGAGCGCTCCTGCATCGGGTTCAGGCGCAAGTTGGTCAATGCCATGCTGAGTGTCACATCAACGTTAGAGAGTACGCTCACAGCGGCATGGCTTTCAGATTGCACGGTCGCTCTGCTCAAACACCCGCCACTGATTGTTCATCTCAGATTGGACAATGACAACGCCGCACGACTTGTCATCCTCTTTGTTCCCTCTAGGCCATCGACACATCCTTACTGTCCGTCGAGGATTGGGGTTGCCCAAGAGACAACGGACGACTCAGGTGCTCCGGCATTACAGTTCAGTTGTAAGCTAACCAACCACTCACTCACCACCGAACAAATCAGTCAACTACGGCAGGTCTTGACAGAGAAGTCACGTGATGAACTATTTAGCGAAATGCAGGTGATAAACGAGCAAATGATGCAGGCCAAGGAAGTTGCCGAGGATGCCACGAAAGCCAAATCGGACTTCCTCGCTAACATGAGTCACGAAATCCGCACTCCAATGAACGCCATTATAGGCATGTCGCATCTGGTACTAAAGACTGATCTGACCCCACGCCAGCGGGACTTTATCAAGAAGATACATGGTTCGGGCCAACACCTCCTTGGCATCATCAATGATATCCTTGATTTCTCCAAGATAGAAGCAGGCAAGCTTACTGTGGAGCACATTGAACTGCAACTGGACAAGCTCCTGGAGAACGTTGCAAATTTTATTGTGGAGAAAACGACAGCCAAAGGCTTGGAACTTGTTTTTGACGTAGAGCGTGGCATTCCTTACAACTTGATCGGAGACCCACTGCGGCTGGGGCAAATCCTGATCAACTACGTCAACAACGCAGTCAAGTTCACGGAAGATGGCGAGATTGACGTCCAGGTACTCAAGCTCCAGGAGACTGACAAAGACGTCTTGTTGTATTTCTCTGTCAAAGACACCGGCATTGGGCTTACAGAAGAGCAGCGGGTCAGGTTGTTTCAGAGCTTCCAGCAGGCTGATACCTCCACCACTCGCAGGTATGGTGGCACCGGCCTGGGCCTTGCCATTTCCAAGAAGCTTGCCGAATTAATGGGCGGGGAGGTGGGCGTCGAAAGTGAGTACGGCAAAGGTTCCAAGTTCTGGTTTACAGCCCGCCTTGGCAAGGCTACCGTACACTCACGTGCGCGAGTACTGAGCACGGACCTGCACGGTAAGCGTGTGCTGGTCGTGGACGACAACGACAACGCACGCCTGGTGCTGTGTACTCTCCTGGAAGACATGTGTCTTGTTGCACAAGAGGCGAGAAATGGTCGTCAGGCACTCGATTCAATTACCACAGCCGATCTCCGGGGGACTCCCTTCGAACTGGTCATGATTGACTGGCAGATGCCGGTAATGGACGGTATCGAGGTAGCCCAGCGCATACGCAATGCCCCGTTGCAGAAGCAGCCACATCTGATAATGGTGACTGCATATGGCCGGGAGGATATCATTAAAGTGGCCGAGCAAGTGGGAATTTCAGACTTTATAATCAAGCCGCTCAACGCCTCCACTCTGTTTGACAGTCTTGCGCTCGTTATGGGTGACAAGCAGACCGAGCGGCGCGAATCAGCCCTGGAGGGTGTTTCACTGACCATGGAGAACTTGGCAACGATCAAGGGTGCGCGCATACTTCTTGTGGAAGACAACGAGCTAAACCAGGAAGTTGCTACGGAATTACTCAAGGATGCAGGGTTCGTCGTTGACGTTGCGGACAATGGACAGATTGCAGTGGGCATGGTGCAGATCATAGACTACGACATCGTGCTGATGGACATGCAGATGCCGGTTATGAACGGAGTAAGTGCAACCGTAGAGATCCGCAAGATCGAGCGACTGAGGGATTTGTCCATTGTGGCGATGACGGCTAACGCCATGCAGATTGACAAGGACACATGCATGGCAGCAGGCATGAACGATCATATTGCCAAGCCTATTGAACCTGAGGATCTGTGGAAAGTGTTACTGAAATGGGTCAAGCCACGTGAGGGTCTCGGAATCTCGCTTGCAACAACACAGGAGGTCAAGCATTCAGATAATCCCGATTTGCCGGCAAACGTGCCAGGACTGGACATGGACTCCGGGTTGCGACGGGTGCTGGGCAAGCGTTCACTGTACCTGTCGATGTTGAAAAAATTCGTTGCAGGCCAAAAAAATATGCCGGTCCAAGTCCGTGAGGCATTGGCCGCATATGATTGGAAAACCGCCGAGCGTATTGCACACACTACCAAGGGTGTTGCGGGCAACATCGGGGCGTTGGAAGTGCAGTCAGAAGCAGAGAGACTCGAGGCCATGCTTAAAGAAAAGCAGGAGCACCAAGCTGTTGCTCAACAACTTACGGTTGTCGAGGGCAAGCTTAAGGCAGTAATAGCGGCGTTGGAACATGCGCTACCGCCCGATCCTACTCTAAGCGTGCAGAGTCAGATTGACCCCGAAAAGCTTAAGACGGTTTGTGCGCAACTTGACTCCCTGCTGGCCGATGACAATGCCGAGGCCGGAGATGTGCTGGATACAAATGCGGACATGCTTAATGCGGTATTTCCTCAGCACTACCGCAAGATCGATGACGCAATACGGGGATTCGATTTCGAAACCGCCCTATCAGCATTGCGCGAGGCCCAAGCACACAACGCTATATAAGTGGCATAAAATACAAACGTTTACTTGCTTAAAAAAATCCTGTGATGTTATATATATATACTGATCGGATTCGAGTTTTTTCGGGTATCAAAATTGCCCGCATACAAGAAAGAAAGGGGCGGCTCCGCCCCCCTTCAGAACCCCCTGCAAGGGGACCAGTCCCCTTGACCCCATTATTTCACACTCAAATATCATGCCTGAAAAAAC
>NZ_JABXWD010000610.1 GCF_019173545.1 Candidatus Magnetobacterium casense
AACAAGAACAAAAAATTGTTTGACGAATCCCTGTCGGAAGTGATGCAATCACTGGCTGCCTTTGCGTCTCCTCCGGCCACAGCGGTTGCACCGACGCCGAAGGCAATCCACGACATGACAACCCTCGTGACACTGCTGCGGGAGTTGGCAGTGCTGTTGCGGGAACAGGACTCAAAGGCGGATACACTGTTGCAGCCGTTATCCACCCAACTGCGAGGCCAACCGGTGGAGGAGCTCCTTCAGGCGATGACGCAGAGGCTCAAGCACTACGACTATGAGGGTGCCTGTGAAACATTGACTGAAATTGCACAAACTGTTGGTGTTTCGCTGGATTAAGCGATGTTTGAGCGGAATAACCATCCAAGGAAGATTTATGATGAATACTGAGCCACTGAAACAAAAAATATTGATCATCGATGATGACCCCATGGATATTAATATTCTCAGGAGTATTCTGGAGGCTGATTATTCATTGAACATTGCCATTAACGGCAAGATGGGACTCAAGCGGGCCCAGTCGGCCCCGCACCCGGACCTGATTCTGCTGGATGTGATGATGCCGGAAATGGATGGTTTTGAGGTGTGCGAACGGTTGAAGGAAAGTCCAGAACTGCAAGAGATTCCGATTATTTTTATCACAGCCAAGGACAAGGTGGCAGACGAAACCAGAGCCTTCAAGGCGGGTGCAGTCGATTATATTCCCAAACCATTCAGCACACCGGTCGTCATGGCCAGGGTGGCCACCCACTTGGCCATGCATGCAGCCCACGTGCAGCTCAAGCAGCAATACATTTTTCTGCAGGAGATGGAAAAGTTGCGCAAGGATGTGGAGGCCATCTCCCGTCATGATCTGAAGACCCCGATCAACGGCATTCTGGGTTGTACGGAACTGTTGTTGCGGGGTCGCCGTTTTTCCGAAGAGCAATTGAATAAGTTTTATCTGTTGATCCATGAATCCGCCAATCAACTGCGGGAAATGGTCAATATGTCCCTGAACCTGATCAAAATGGAGCAGGGTCGATATGAGGCCACCCTGCAGCCCGTATCTTTGTTGCCCATTTTCCAGCGTATATTGACGGATCACCGCAGCGCGATAGAGAGAAGGCAGATCAAAACCCCCATTCTGGTGGATGCCCAGCCGGTGCAGGAGCAGCAGGTGTTCATGGTTCTGGGGGATGAAACGCTGTGCTATACCATGTTTGCCAACCTGCTCAAGAATGCCTTGGAAGCATCCGATACAGGCCAGACAGTGACCATTTCATTGAACAGCGGCCCAATGGCCACGATTGCCATACACAATCGTGCCGTAGTGCCAGCAGAGATTCGGGAAAAATTTTTTGAAAAATATGTCACACATGGTAAAAAGGGAGGAACGGGTCTCGGAACCTATTCATCCCGTTTGATGGCAGAAACGCAACGGGGAACCATCTCTCTGCACAGTTCCGATCTGGAGGGCACCACCGTAACCGTTGCTTTGCAACGCGGATGAGGAGCGAGTCATGCGAATTTTGATAGCAGATGATCACAGGGTTTACCGTGAAGTTTTGAAGGCCATGTTGCAACCTTACGGAGAGTG
>NZ_JABXWD010000611.1 GCF_019173545.1 Candidatus Magnetobacterium casense
CCCCTCCCCTTGCAGGGGGTTCTGAAGGGGGGCGGAGCCGCCCCTTTCTTTCTTTTCTTGTTGCCATGAAATATTAAGGAAGATAAGTTTTAAGGGTGCCGGTTGCCCTGTTGTGCCGTATAGTCGGTGAGTTCCATAGTTTGCAGTTGTTTGTGGAGGTATTTCTGTGCCCTTTTGCCGGCCTCCAGGCGCAGGTCAACGATGTTGTCTGCCTCATCGACGATCTCCACCTTCATGATCTCCTCAACGATGTCCTCGAGTGTAACGATACCAACCAACATGCCGTACTCGTCATAGACTATGGCGAGGTGGTTTCTGCTCTGTAGCAGTTCGTTCATCAGGGTACCGAGTTTTTTGGTTTCGGGGATGATCAGCACCTTGTCGTGTCTGTAGACGTCCGAAACACTGGAGCCAGGCTCTACGGCTATGAGGTCCTTGGCATAGAGCAGGCCGATTATGTTGTCGGGCTTGTCCCTGTAGACGGGGATTCTGGTAAAGCCGTTTGCCTTGACCTCCGAAAGGGTCTTGTTATCGAGGGTGGCATTTACTTCGAGACTGAACAATACCGAGCGCGGGGTCATGATATCGGCAGCGATCTTGTCCGAGTACGAAAGCGCCCCGAGGATGATTCGCTCTTCGTTGGCATCGACGCTGGACTCCGGACGGTCCTCGTGAAACTTGATGATCTCCTGCAACTCCTGCTTGCTCCACACGGTTGGCATTTCGGCTCCAAGGGTCATGTCAAGCAGCCTTGAGAGGGGATAGGCTATCGGATATAAAACAAAGAGAAATATCTTTACCAACCATATTGCCCTAGCCCCTATCTTTAAGGCATACCGCGAAAATATGGCCATCGGCACAATTTCACCAAAGAGCACAATCAAAGAGGTAGAAACAGCCCCTGCACTAACCCCGCTGACGATTGTCCCCAGAAAGATTGAAAGCGTACTGTTGACTGCAACGTTACCAAGCAATAGGGTACACAACAATTGATTGCCCCTCTTGCGTACCGGATAAATCCTCCGGGCATCTCTGTCACCCAGGTTGACCTTGCGTTGCAATTCGGTCACGTTCAACCCCATGACCCCAATAGTCAACCCTGAAAACGACGCGGATAACAACAGCAACAGAACTATTACAATATAAACCAACTCTTATATTATATCAATAACCAGGTTGCGTGGTCAACCCCGACAATCCTTGACCACAAAGCACCGGTCGGCAGAGAACTCATTGCAGCTCTTTCAACGCTGTCTCCTCGGAGTCGTAGACACTAAAGATGGTGTTGTAAAAGCCGGCCAGTTTAAATATCCGCTCGATGCGTTCCGTCATGGCAACGAAGAGGAGTTTTCCCCCCTGCCCCTGGAGCTTTTTTGCAGGAGCGATAAAGCTGCTGAGGCCGGCGCTGGAGATAAACTGCAAACCGCTTACGTTAATTATAAAGCGCGTCTCTCCATTGGCCATACACTGTTCAATGGTACTGCCGAACTGTCGTGCAGTGGAGCTGTCGAGACTACCCTTTATGGCCATAATCGTTACGTTGTTTTTCTTACTGGTCAGGATTTCCATA
>NZ_JABXWD010000612.1 GCF_019173545.1 Candidatus Magnetobacterium casense
GGCGTTGATTAGGGATATCCCACGATTTGGTCCCGTGGGGAGTTTTGAGGATCCAGATTTGATTCCAGAGCACCAAAAGACCCCTCCCCGTCCGGTTGTTACCCCTGTTTCAGTTTCCGACTTTGAGGAGGAGGGATGATGAATGGCACGAGCTAACAGACCCGAAGACACCACAGAAGTCAGGCGGGTTCCGGCTCGAAAGGGGGTTTTAGTCGGTAAACCCAGCAAGATCGTCACTTCGGCCATGCGGATAAAGACCGCGTTTCCAACCACAACGGGAACTTATCTTGGACAGGGGGGTAATTTCTATTCTCCTGAGTTGTCAACCGACTTCCTGGAGTTGCCCCAGTCGGTTGATGAGCAGCGGAACTATTACAGGTTCTTCTACGACAACGACCCGTTTGTGGGACAGGCCATTGATCTGCATTCAGAACTGCCATTGTCTAAGCTTCGACTTGGGCTCCCCGAGGTTAAGGATCGGGACATGGCAGAGAAGTCTCTTCGGTTCTGTCAACGTTGGGCGAAGAAGATTGGTTTGCTCCACAGGCTTTTGGAGATCGTTCACGAGTATTTTCTCATTGGAGAGGTGTTCATTTTCGCTGAGGACACGTCGCCTGACATGCCTCAGGATATTAGGGCCAAGTGTATTCGGGAGATTACCGTTGAGGGTGAGGCTATCGAGCGGTGGGAAGATTACCCGGACGCTGATGAACGGGCGGTGGCTTGGCTGAAAAAGAACTACAAGGGATGGTCAGCTATTCGGGTGCTTCCTCCTGAGCAGATGCATATGGAGAGTTTTCCGTTTACGGACGAGAAACTCATTGAATTGGTGGTTGATTCTAAGACTAAGGCGATTTACCAACGGGCACAAACGGGGGATCCAGCGGCGGTACGTATTGCCGCCTCGATGCCGGAAACTGTTCTTCAGGCTATTCAACAGGGTCGGAACATTCCGTTGAACACTGACCCCGATGCTGGGTCATTTCTTTACTACTTGGCTCGTAAGAAGTCACAGTATGAGCCCCGAGGTAAGAGTATCCTGCAACGATGCTTGTTGCCGGGTACACCTATTTGGATAAAGCGTGGGGGGGTCGTTCAGCGGATGCCTGTGGAAATGGTGAATGACCAAACAGATCTGTTATTGACCCATAAAGGTAGATTCCGTCCTTGTAAGGCCGGTTCTCGACTTGTGAATGAAGAGGTGGCGGTGATTGATATTGAGGGGGTCGAGAAGCCTCTTCGGCTTACAGCCGATCACGAGGTGTTAATGGTCCGGGAGGATGGGACCGAGGAGTGGATTGCGGCGGGTCAACTTCAACCTAGAGATCTTGTACGGGAAGGGCATGTTGTCTCTGAGTCTTCTGATTGGCCTCGTTGGATTGATCTGGCGGCATGGTGGAAAGGTCGAACGTTAATGACCGCCAAGCGAGGTCGTCCGACTCTGGGTTTGAAGGAGAGTGTTCGGACAATTGAAGTCACTGATGTGACGGTTAAGTCGAATCCTGGGTTGGTGGTATCGTTTGCCCATGAGAACGATAACCGGAACCGGGCACGGGCTTTGTCTGGTTTG
>NZ_JABXWD010000613.1 GCF_019173545.1 Candidatus Magnetobacterium casense
TCAGACCCACCCCGCAAGGGGGCCAGCCCCCTTGACCCCTTCCTTCTTGTTATAGCTACTTATGCTCGCTTACTTATGACATGATGACGACAGACAGATGTACTTGTCCGGGCGTGTTACAGGAGGCAAAAATATGAATGTCTTATCCAGACTCAAGGCCCTCATGACAAAGACAAGAGTCAATGAGCACGCAATCTCACAACTATACACGTCCTTCTCACTTCAACCACGACACCGCGCCCTCGACCCTCAATCCCTATGCCTATTCCACGAGGCAATCACTGCAAACCTGGCCATCGGCGATGCCCTGCTGGAGGCCGCCACCGGCACGGACGACACCGGCCTGCTCCTGGCTGCCGCTGAGACCTGTATCGTAGGGGCGAAATATGACCGGGCCATTGATATGCTCCAACTCGCACGGCGCCTCCAACCACAAGACCTCCGTATCACGGACTCGATATTCAGGGCAAGACACTATAAATCAACTGGCCGCCCCACCAGGCCAGGGCATGAGTTGGCGGCTTATTTCTGTTTCTTTCCGTTTGTGTACCTGAGCCTTACACGAGGGGGCGGTTGCTACTGCTGCTGTTCCAGTTGGCTGCCGACATCAATTGGCAACGCCTACGACAACGACTTCAATGCTGTGTGGAACTCTCCCGCCATAGAGGCCATAAGGGCGGGCATTATAGATGGTTCGTTTGCGTTCTGTGACAAGATGTCTTGCTATATGATAATGTTGAAACTACTGCCTGCCAGAGATTCGCTTGCTGCCTACATTGATGACAAGGTTCAATCCCTTGCCCCTGACATCAGAGAACACATACGTCGCACCGCCTCGGAGATACCGACTATGGGGACGGTTATACCCGTGAGGCCATTTTTCATAAACCTCGCCAACGACCCCCTCTGTAACCTCTACTGCCCATCTTGCCGACAGGACAAGATAATCCCCGATACCGCCGAACTTCGCCAGATAGAAGAGGTAACCGACAACGTGGTCATCCCACTGCTGAAAACGGCGGCAGTGGTTGAACTAAGCGGTGCAGGCGACCCCTTTGCCGCCAGGTCGTCCATGAGGCTCCTGACCGCTATCAACAACAACGACTTCCCGACCCTGAAGCTCGTCCTGATGACCAACGGCAACCTCCTGACCCCTGAACTCTGGCAACGCTTGGGAAACCTCGAAGGCAGGGTTGCAAGCATCAACATCTCCATCGACGCCGCAACGCAACACACATACAGCCTCCTGCGCAGGGGCGGCGATTTTAACACCGTCATAGCAAACGCACGCTTTGCAGGCCAACTCTACAGCCAGGGCAGGATCGGAAACCTCAAACTGTGCTACGTCATCCAGAAGGAAAACTTTACGGAGATGAAGGACTTCATCGCCCTGGCACGGGAAGTCGGGGCATCTCAGGTACACTTCCAGAACCTGGCCAACTTCACATTCACACAACAGCAGTATGCCGACAAGGCCGTACACCTGCCCACTCACCCACTGCACGCACAACTATTGGAAATCATCAAAGACCCTGTATTTGACGACCACATGGTCATCCTGGAGG
>NZ_JABXWD010000614.1 GCF_019173545.1 Candidatus Magnetobacterium casense
GCTTTTCCTGCTGCACCTGCCCGTGGAGCCTGACCGCCTGCGCTATCAACGCCGATACGATCTTCAACAGCCTCAGGTCATCATCCAGGGATATGCCCTTTGACTCAAGCGGTCTGTCCACACTCAACACCCCCAGTATCTCACGACCAAACTTGACCGGAACACACAAAAAGGCGACATCCTCATTGCCGATGTCAGGACGTGCCCCCGTCTTGTTGAGGAAAAACGGCTCGTCCTTTATGTTAGGGATGACGATGGGATAACCCGACTTGGCCACCTGACCCATGACACCCTCGCCCTTCTTGTATCGTCCGAGTTCTATTTCGCCGCGACTGAGGCCGTGGGCGGCACGTACCACCAGTTCACTGTCTTCCATGAGGGCTACGGTTGCGCGCTTGAGGTCGAGGAACACGCACAGAAACTTCATCGTCATCTTGAGCGTCCTGTGGATGTCCAGCGAGGAACCAAGCAACTTGCTTATCTCATAGATGACGTTTAGTTCTGCGGTGTCTCGTCTCATCCGGACAGGCTATATCAGCCCCTTTTGGCTGAGGCTTACGTAGTCATCGTTGGTCACGATCAGGTGGTCGTGGATGACGATGCCGAGGGTTTCTGCGGTGCGCTTGAGGTTCTTGGTGAGCTTGATGTCATCCGCTGAGACCTTGAGGCTGCCACTGGGGTGGTTGTGGACGAGGATCATAGCGGTGGCCTTGTGTCTGAGGGCGTTTTCAAATATCTTGCGCGGATAGACGACCGTACTGTTGACCGTCCCCTCGCTGACTACCTCAAAGGCGACGATTTCGTTTCGGGCGTTTAGGAAGAGCGTCATAAACCGCTCGTCCTTGAGCGAGCCAACGGATATTCTCAGATAATCAATAATGTCATCGGGGCAGCGGACCACCTGCCTCTCCAGGAGTGTCTCACGCATATAGAGTTCCACGAAGTCCCTGGCCAGCTTTATCAGTATGGCAGTCTGTCTGCCGACCCCGCCGACCCCAATCAGGTCATCCATCCCGGCATCGAGCAGCCCCCGGATGCCGTCAAACCGGCCCAACAGGTCATTGGCCTGGGGCTTTACATCCCTGCGGCTGTGGACAAATGTCAGCAACAGTTCAACGGCCTCGTAGTCGTTGAGTGAGTCTATGCCGCCTCTGACGTACCTGTCTCTGAGTCTGCGGCGATGTCCCAGGTAGTGGGGTTTGCTGCCATTGGCCTTGGTCATTCCTCTTTGGTTAACTCATACTTGACGTTGAGCTTGATGTCTCTTCTGAGGGAGTGGTAGACGCCGCAGTACTTGTTGATTGAGAGGTCGAGTGCCCTGTCTACTTTTTTCTCCGTGAGGTTTTTACCCGTTATGTAGAGCATTATGTCAAAGCCCGTGAAGTAGTGGGGGGGGGACTCTTGTTTAATGCCCGTAATATTGGTCTTCATGGCGGTGATCGTCGCCTTCATCTTTTGCAGAAACATGAGGCAGTCTGTGGATATGCACGCCGCAAGGCTCATCATCACCGGTTCCGACGGCTGACATCCCCATTCGACGTTTGCGTCGTAGTCTATTTCGTA